>CAMLNH010000006.1 GCA_946481355.1 uncultured Curvibacter sp. | reverse complement strand
GCGTGGGCCCGGCCAATGCCAAGACCATCACCGACCACATCGCCGTGCTGCGCCCCCACGCCTGGATGATGCTGGGCCACTGCGCGGGCCTGCGCAACAGCCAGCAGCTGGGCGACTACGTGCTGGCCCACGCCTATGTGCGCGAGGACCATGTGCTGGACGAAGACCTGCCGCTGTGGGTGCCCATCCCGGCGCTGGCCGAGATCCAGCTCGCATTGCAGCAGGCCGTGGCCGATGTCACACAGATCAGCGGCGCCGACCTGAAGCGCGTGATGCGCACCGGCACCGTGGCCAGCACCGACAACCGCAACTGGGAGCTGCTGCCCGACAACATGCCCCAGCGCCGCTTCAGCCAGAGCCGCGCCGTGGCGCTGGACATGGAGAGCGCCACCATCGCCGCCAACGGCTTCCGCTTCCGCGTGCCCTATGGCACGCTGCTGTGCGTGAGCGACAAGCCCCTGCACGGTGAGATCAAGTTGCCGGGCATGGCCAACCACTTCTACCGCGAACGCGTGGACCAGCACCTGCGTATCGGCATGCGCGCGCTGGAGCTGCTGCGTGAGGGCGGCATCAACCAGCTGCACAGCCGCAAGTTGCGGAGTTTTGCGGAAGTGGCGTTTCAGTAAGAAGAGGGCAGGGCATGGCACAGAAGCCGAGCGCAAACTTTTCCGAGCTCGTTGACGCACGCCTCCAGGCCATCGGCGGCTGGCGCGCCGAGACCCTGGCGCAGATGCGCCGCCTGATCCACGAGGCGGATCCGCAGATCACCGAAGACTGCAAGTGGTCCAAGCCCACCAACCCCATGGGTGTGCCCGTGTGGTCACGCGGCGGCATCGTCTGTACGGGCGAGGCCTACAAGCAGACGGTCAAGCTGACCTTCATGCGCGGGGCTGCACTCGCTGATCCGCACAAGCTTTTCAACGCCAGCCTCGAAGGCAATGCGCGTCGTGCCATCGATATCCGCGAAGGTGAGCTGCCAGATGCGGAGGCTTTCAAGCAGCTGATACGTGCTGCAGTGGCGGAGAACCTCGCCTCTGGAAAGTAGTTGGGCCCGGGCCTGTCGGGCAGGGCGTCTTCTTGTACTTTTTTCCGTACAAGACGAACGGCATAAGCATCGCCGTCCTTTGGCACGCATGTTGCATGTGTTCATGTATACAAGATTACATGCAGCAACATGGTGCAACTCACAGCCTCAGCCCGTCCAGCCGCCACGACACCCAGCGCTGAAGGCGCGCGCGCCTGGATCTCGCGTTATGAGCCGGCGCTGCAGGGCGCCGCAGCCGGACCGCTCGCGGGTCTGCGCTTCGCGGTCAAGGACAACATCGACGCGGCGGGTCTGCGCACCACGGCTGCGTGTGAGGCCTTTGCGTACATGCCTGCCGGGCATGCCACGGTGGTGCACAAGCTGCTCAGCGCTGGTGCATCGCTGCTGGGCAAGACCAACCTTGATCAGTTTGCCTGCGGCCTGAACGGCACGCGCTCGCCCTGGGGTGCGGTGCCCAATGCCTTCGATCCCGCTTATGTATCAGGCGGCTCCAGTTCCGGATCGGCCCATGTGGTGGCCACGGGGCAGGTGGACTTTGCACTGGGCACGGACACCGCCGGTTCGGGCCGCGTGCCCGCGGGCCTGAACAACATCGTCGGGCTCAAGCCGTCCAGAGGGCTCATCAGTGCGCGCGGCGTGTTGCCCGCAGCTCAGAGTGTGGACTGCGTGTCCATCTTCGCGCGCACAGTGGGCCTGGCGGCGCGCGTGCTCGACGCCGCGCGCGGTTACGACGCGCAGGACCCGTTTTCACGCGAGCTGGTGCTGGCCACCCAGCCTTTGCCGGTCGGCTTCCGCTACGGTGTGCCGAACAAGCTGGAGTTCTGCGGTGATGCGCAGGCCGCGGCAGCTTATGAGCAGGCGCGCGCGCAGCTGCGTGCGCTGGGCGGAGTGGAGGTAGTCATCGACTTCGAGCCCTTCGCCCAGGCCGCGGCCCTGCTCTATGAGAGCGCCCTGGTGGCCGAGCGTTACGCCGCCATCCGCGACTTCTTCGACGCACACGAGAGCGAGGTCATGGAGCCCGTGCGCAGCATCATCGGCCGTGGTCGCGGTTACAGCGCGGCCGATCTCTACGCGGCCCAGCTGCAGCTGCGCGCCTACGGTCAGCGTGCGGCCGAGGTCTGGCAACAGATGGATGTGTTGTGCGTGCCCACGGCGCCCACGCACTACACCATCGCCCAGATGCAGGCCGACCCCGTGGTGCTCAACCGCAACCTCGGCGCCTACACCAACTTCGTCAACCTGCTGGACTATGCGGCGCTGTCGGTACCCAGCAGCATCCGGCCCGACGGCCTGCCCTTCGGCATCACGCTGATCGGCCCCTGTGGCAGCGACTGGCAGCTGGCCGAGCTGGGCCAGCGTTACCACCATGGCACAGGGCTCACGCAGGGCGCCACCGGCGAGCCGCTGCCCCCACTGCGCCCCATCCCCGGCATCGCGCCCGCGGCCACGGTGCGTGTGGCCGTGGTCGGCGCGCACCTCACGGGCATGCCGCTCAACCCACAGCTCACCGAACGTGGGGCGCAGCTGCTGGCACGCACCACCACGGCGCCGCTCTACCGGCTTTACGCCTTACCCGGCACCGTGCCGCCCAAGCCCGGGCTGCAGCGCGTGGCCGAAGGGCAGGGCGCGCGCATCGTGGTCGAGATCTGGGAGATGCCGCTCGGCCACTACGGCTCTTTCGTCGCGGCCGTGCCCGCGCCGCTGTCCATCGGCACGCTGCTGCTGGACGACGGCAGCAGCGTGCAGGGCTTTCTCTGCGAAGCGCAGGCCCTGGCCGGCGCGCAGGACATCACCGGCTACGGCGGCTGGCGTGCCTTTGTGGACGCGCAGCGCAGCAAGCAGGCATGAACCATGCATACCTTTCGTCAACCACTCCGCAGGAGCCTTCCATGAAGCAAGCAAGCCCCTCCACCCTGACCTCTGCCGCCCTGTCGCGCCGCCAACTCGTGCAGGCCGGAGGCGCCGCCCTGGTGCTCGGCACCCTGGGTGCGCCCGCGGTGCACGCGCAGAGCGGCCCCAAGATCCGCATCGGCTACTGGCCGATTGCCGCTGGTCTTCCGTTCTACAGCGCCATCGAGAAAGGCTACTTCAAGGAGGCAGGCCTGGACGTTGAGGCGCTGCGCTTTGCGGGGGCCCAGCAGGTGATGGAAGCCGTGTTGTCTGATCGTGCCGACGGTACAGCCAACGGCACGGGCTCGGCCAACATTGCCATCGGCGAGCTTGCCGCGCCGGGCACGTTCAAGATCTTCTGCTCCAACCCCAGCAATGCCAAGAACGTGCTGGACGAGGTGATCGTCCCGGTGGCCAGCCCGGCCAAGGTGATCGCCGACCTCAAGGGCAAGCGCATTGCCTCGGGCCCGGGCATCCAGAACGTGACCCTGGCCAAGACGGTGCTCGAGCGCGGTGGTGCCATCGGCGCCACCGTCGTGGAACTGCCCATCGGCCAGCACGTGGCCGCGCTGGCCGCTGGCCAGGTCGACGGCGCCTACACCCTGGAGCCCACGGGCACCATCGGGCGCATGAACGGCACAACCCGCGTGCTCGAAGCCGGCGTGATCGCGCACTATGTGCTCGGTGACCCGATGGCCCCCTGGTTCGGCGGCTCGGCCTCGCTGTCCTCGTCCTTCATCAAGAAGTACCCGGCCGAAGCCAAGAAGTTCGTCATGGCCTACGGCAAGGGCGTGGAGTACGTGCGCACCAAGGCCGCCGAAGCGCGCCAGTACCTCAAGGGCTACACGGCCATCGAAGGCGCGCTGACCAGCGAGGTGCCGCTGGCGGCCTACACCATGTACAACGAGTTCAAGCCCTCGGACGTGGCGCACTTCCAGAAGTTCTTCGACCTGTTCGCGGAGAAGGGCATCTTCTCCTCGCGCCTCATGGTCGACAGCATGCTCTACAAGGGTTGAAACATGGCGGACACCACCACCGCCACCGCGGCTGCGCCAGCTGCCGCGCCGGCCAATCCCTGGGCCCAGGCCGCCGCAGCGTCGGTCCCGCCGCGTAAAAGCGGCTGGGGCAAGGCCTTGCCTTTCATCGGTCCGGTGCTGCTCTTCATCGTCTGGGACCTGACGGTGCGCATGGGGCTGATCAAGGCCATCCTGCTGCCGCCGCCGGCCGACACCGTGACCACGCTGATCAACGGGCTGGCCGGAGGGCCGCTGCTCAAGGACTTCATGGTCACGCTCTGGCGCACCACACAGGCCTTTCTGATCGCAGCCGTGGTGGGGGTGCCGCTGGGCGTGGTGCTGGGCAGCGCCGAGAAGGCCTACCGCAGCGTGGAGTTCCTGATCGACTTCTTCCGCTCCACGCCGTCCTCGGCGCTGATCCCCCTGTTCCTGATGATCTTCGGTGTGTCCGACATCAACAAGGTGGCGATTGCCGCCTTCGGTGCCCTGCTCATCGTGGTCTTCAACAGCGCCTACGGTGTGATCAACGCGCGCAAGCAGCGTGTGATGGCGGCCAAGGTCATGGGCGCCTCGCGCTGGCAGATCTTCAAGGATGTGCTGGTGTGGGAAAGCCTGCAACCCAGCTTTGTGGGACTGCGCTCGGCGGTGTCCATGGCCCTGGTGATCGTGATCGTGGCCGAGATGTTCATCGGTTCCGACAGCGGTCTGGGCAACCGCATCATCAATTCGCAACAGGTGATGAACGTGCGCGACATGTACGCGTCCATCCTGTCCGCCGGGGTGCTGGGCTACGCGCTCAACATCCTGTTCCTGGTGTTTGAACGCCGCATCGTGCACTGGTCTGGGAGATAAGCATGTCCGCCGTATTGAATGCCCCGGTTGTCGCCGACGTGCCGGTGCCGCCCTTCCAGCCCGGCCCGGCCGGCACCCACATCACCATCCGCGGGCTGACCAAGTATTTCGCGGGCTGGCCGCTGTACGAGAACTTCGACCTGGACATCCCCAAGGGCAAGATCGTCTCGGTCTTCGGGCCCAACGGCTGCGGCAAGTCCACGCTGATCAACATGATCGCGGGGCTGATCCCCATCGACAGCGGCGAGATCCTGTTCGACGGCAAGTCGCTCAAGGACACCAAGATCGGCTACGTTTTCCAGAACTACCGCGAGGCCATGTTCCCCTGGATGCGCACCATCGACAACATCGCCTACCCGCTCAAGCTCGAAGGCAAGAGCAAGGCCGAGGTGGACCGTCGCATGCAGGAGTTGGTGGCGAGCTTCGACGTCAAGTTCGACCTCAACCGCTATCCCTACGAGCTCTCGGGCGGCCAGCAGCAGACGGCCTCCATCATGCGTGCGCTCGCACCCAAGCCCGAGGTGCTGTTCCTGGACGAGCCTTTCTCGGCGCTTGATTTCGAGATGACGCTGTTCATCCGCGAGAAGCTGCAGGAGGTCTTCATGCAGACCGGCACCACCATGCTGCTGGTCTCGCACGATCTGGAAGAGGCGGTCTACCTGGCCGACCAGATCCTGCTGCTGACTAAGCGCCCGACCAAGGTGGCCGAGATCCTGCGCTACGAGGACGCGCGTCCGCGCACGGTGGAAACGCTGTCCACGCCCAGCTTCGTCGCGGCCAAGAAGCTGAGCCTTGAAATCTTCCAGCGCGAGGTGCGTCGTTAGGAGCTGCCCATGAGCGAAAGCGAAGCCCTGAGTTATGTGATCGCCAGCGCCGCAGCGCTGGACTTGCCGCTCGATGATGCGCGAGCCCGGCGCGTGGCGGCCAACCTGCAACGCACCGCAGCCATGGCCGCACCGCTCATGAAACTGCCGCTGGCGCTCGAGGCGGAGCTGGCGGAAATCTACTGCCCGGCGCCGCCGCGGAACAGCAGGCCATGACCGGGCACCTCCTGCGTTCCCATGAGCTGGCGCGGGCCATCGCGACCGGTGAGCTCAGCGCCGCCGAGGCGCTGGAGCAGAGCATCGCCTGCATCGTAGCCACCGACGTCCGCGTCAATGCCTTCACGGGCAAGACCTATGCGCGCGCCCGTGCCGAGGCGGCAGCCATCGATGCGCGCCGCGCGCGCGGCGAGGCCCTGCCGCCGCTGGCCGGCGTGCCCTATGCGGTGAAGAACCTCTTCGACATCCAGGGCGAGGTCACGCTCGCGGGCTCCAGGATCAACCGCAGCCACCCGCCCGCCACGGCAGACGCCGTGCTGGTGCAGCGCATGCAGGCCGCTGGCGCGGTGCTCGTGGGCGCGCTGAACATGGACGAGTACGCCTACGGCTTCACCACCGAAAACTCGCACGACGGCCCTTGCCACAACCCGCACGACATCCGCCGCATCGCGGGCGGCTCCTCGGGTGGCTCGGGCGCGGCGGTGGCGGCGGGCCAGGTGCCGCTGGCCCTGGGCTCGGACACCAACGGCTCCATCCGCGTGCCGTCTTCACTCTGCGGCGTCTGGGGGCTCAAGCCCAACTTCGGCCGGCTCTCGCGGCGTGGCAGCTACCCCTTCGTGCACAGCATCGACCACCTCGGGCCCTTCGCGGATTCGGTCGAGGGCCTGGCACTGGCCTACGACGCGCTGCAATTCCCCGACGCGCTGGACCCGGGCTGCCATGCCCTGCAGGTCGAGCCTGCGCTGCCCGCGCTGGGGCAGGGCGTCGAGGGTCTGCGCATCGGCATCCTCGGTGGCTACTTCCATGAACACGCCACGGATCCTGCGCGCGAGGTGGTGCGTCTGGCTGCGCGGGCCCTGGGCACGCACGAGGTGGTGGAGTGGCCCGACGCGGCGCTGGCGCGCGCGGCGGCTTTCATCATCACCGCCAGTGAGGGCGGCAGCCTGCACCTGCCGGACCTGCGCCGGCGTGCCCATGATTTCGAGCCCCTGTCGGTGGACCGCTTCATCGCCGGTGCGCTGCAACCCGCAGCCTGGTACCTGCAGGCGCAGCGTTTTCGCAGGGTCTACCGTGACAAGGTCAACGCGCTCTTTGCCAGGTGGGATGTGCTGCTGGCCCCGGCCACGCCCGTGGCCGCGCCGCTGATCGGCACCGAGTGGCTGGAGATCAACGGCCAGCGTCATCCCTGCCGCCCGGCCCTGGGCCTGCTGACCCAGCCCGTCTCCTTTGCCGGCTGCCCCGTGGTGGCTGCGCCCCTGTGGCCCGAGGGCACGGGCGGCCTGCCGATCGGCGTGCAAGTGATCGCCGCGCCCTGGCGCGAAGACCTGGCCCTGCGCGCGGCGGCCGTGCTGCAGCAGGCCGGGGTGGCCCAGCTCAAGGTGGCGGGCTGCTAGAGTCATTCCCGTGGACACCGTCGCCCGCCCCCGCCGCCCTGTCGCAGGTACGCCCGAGCCCGCGCACCGCTCGCGTGCCGAGCTCGTCTACGCCCAGCTCAAGCAGGACGTGGCCGACTTCAAGCTCGTGCCGGGCGACCGCTTCACCGAGAACGAGCTCAGCGAACGTCTGGGCGTTTCGCGCACACCCGTGCGCGAGGCCCTGCTGCGCCTGCAGCAGGAGGGCTGGGTCGAGGTGCTGTTTCGCAACGGCTGGCGTGTGCTGCCCTTCGACTTCGACCAGTTCGAGCAGCTCTACGACCTGCGCATGGTGCTGGAGACCGCCGCGGTGCAGCGTCTCTGCGCCGACGACGGCCAGGTGGACAGCGCGCTGCTGGAACGCATCGCCGCCATCTGGCTGGTGCCGGTGGCCGCGCGCAGCAGCGACGTGAAGCAGGTGGCGCAGTGGGACGAGGAGTTCCATTGCAGCCTCGTGGCCGCGGCCGGCAACGCCGAGATAACGCGCGTGCACCGTGACGTGACCGAACGCATCCGCATCATCCGCCGCCTGGACTTCACCCAGCAGGCGCGCATCGCCGCCACCTACGAAGAACACGGCAAGATCCTGCGCGCCATCCAGCGCAAGCGTGCTGACCAGGCCGCGCTGCTGCTGCGCGCCCACATCCAGACCAGCCAGACCGAGGTACGCAAGATCACGCTGCACCAAGTGCATCTGGCCCGCCAGCCCAGCTGAGAGCCGGGCCCACCGGGCGCCGGCCCGGATTGCATAAAAAGCATGCGAGGACTTACACTGGGCGCCGGCCACACAACCTCATGTGCCCACGCCCACCATGAAGCGCCATCGCCTGTTCAACAGCATCGTCACGCGCCTGCTGGTGCTGGGGCTGGGCATCGTGGTGCTGACCATGGGCGTGCTCTACGTCACGCTGACACGCTTCATGCGCGAGGACATGGGCGCGGTGGTGGCCAGCCAGCAGCTGGCGCTGGCGCAATACGTTGCCAGCGATGTGGACCAGAAGATCGTCGAGCGCATCCAGCTGCTGGAGCAGCTCGCCGCCGCCTTGCCCGTGCAACTGCTGCGCCAGCCGCAGGACCTGCAACGCTGGTTGCAGCAACGCTATGACATGCAGCCGCTGTTCAAGGGCGGCATCTTCATCGCTGACGCGCGCGGGGTGGCATTGGCGGACTATCCTGTCGCGCCGAACCGTCGCGGTGCCGTCTATGCCGACCGCGACTACATCCAGGGTGCCTTGCAAGGCCAGGTTACGGTAGGCCGCCCTGTCATCGGCCGCGCCGTGCGTGAGCCCGTTGTGCCCATCTCCGTGCCCATGCGCGATGCGCGTGGCAAGGTGGTGGCCGTGTTCGCCGGTGTCACGCCGCTGTCCGACCCGGGCTTTCTGGACCTGCTGCTGCAAAGCCGCATCGGCACGGCCAGCGGCGGCCTCTTGCTGATCTCGCCGCGCGACCACCTCTTCGTGGCGGCGTCCCAGCCCGACATGGTGCTCAAGTCCACGCCGCCGCCCGGGGTCAATCTGCTGCATGACCGCGCCATGGCCGGCTACCGCGGCACGGGCATCACGGTCAACGTCCAGGGCGATGAGGAGATCAGCGCCATGGTCTCGGTGCCCAGCGCTGGCTGGTTTGTGGTGGCGCGCCTGCCCACGCACGTGGCCTTCGCGCCGGTGCAGAGCACGCAGCGCTTTCTGCTCAAGGCCTTTGCGCTGGTGCTGCTGGCCTATGTGCTCTGCTCCGCGCTGGGCCTGTACCTGCTGTTCCGGCCGGTATTCAACGCCGCGGCGCACGCGCGCCGCATGAGCCGCGGGCAGGGACCTTTCGAGCCGCTGCCCGTGGCGCGCCGGGACGAGATCGGCTACCTGGTCATGGCCTTCAACCGCCTGCTGGCGCGCCTGAACGACAAGCAGGCCGAGCTCGCGCGCATGGCGCATTACGACGCCCTGACCGGTCTGCCCAACCGTGCGCTGCTCTACGACCGGCTGCAGCAGGTGCTGGCGCAGGCGCGCCGGCGCGGCTCGCAGGTGGGTCTGCTCTACATGGACCTGGACGACTTCAAGCGCATCAACGACACTCTGGGCCACGAGGCTGGCGACGAGGCCCTGCGCCAGACTGCGGGCCGCTTCAGTGCCATCGTGCGTGATACCGATACCCTGGCGCGCGTGGGCGGCGACGAGTTCGTGCTGCTGCTGGCCGATCTCGAGGGCGACGCCGAGGCTGCGGTGCTGCGCGTGGCGCAGAAGTACATCGAGGCATTGCACACGCCCTTGCAGATCGCTGGCATGGACTGCCTGCTCGGCGTGTCCATCGGCATCACCCTGGGCCCCGGAGAGCAGACCGCCGATGCGCTGATGCAGGCGGCCGACCAGGCCATGTACCGTGCCAAAGCCGCCGGGCGCAACCAGTACGAGGTGGTGCGGGTCTCGGGGACCGACCGGTCGGACCTGTTCAGCCGCTAAGATCGTTCCCGGGTTCTGCGCAGGCGCGCACGGGAGATTGCATGGACCGTTTCACCATCTCGCTCGACGAAGAGCTGGCACAGGAATTCGACACCCTGATCACCGCGCGCGGCTACAGCAACCGCTCCGAGGCCGTGCGCGACCTGATTCGCGCCGCGCTGGCGCAGCAGCCCGCAGCGCGCGAGACCAGCGAACACTGCGTGGCCAACCTCTCCTACGTCTATGACCACCACGAACGCGCCCTGGCCCAGCGTCTGGCCGGGTTGCAGCACGAGCACCACGACCTGACCG
Source organism: uncultured Curvibacter sp. (assembly GCA_946481355.1). Next base: position 14,130 of record CAMLNH010000006.1, on the reverse strand, counting down.
TGGCGGCCATGCACAGCCACCTGGACCACGACCATTGCCTGGAGAGCGTGATCCTGCGTGGCCCCACGGCCCGTGTACGCGCGTTTGCCGATGCCCTGATGGCCGAGCGCGGGGTGCGCCACGGCCAGCTCAATGTGGTGGCCTTGCAGTCCAGCGCACCGAAGCACATCCACGGCCCGGGCGGGGCGCAGCACCGGCACTACAGCCCGGTGCGCTGAGTCGGGGTTTTCCGTACGCCATCTGACGTATGGCCGCACCGTGCGGTTCGGCCGACACTGGCCTGATGTTAAGAAAAATATTTAAAACTTCATACGCCTTCGGCCTGGCCGCTGCGACGGCAGCCGGCGCACAGGAGCAGGCCACACTCTCCACCGTGGAGGTGCGCAGCCGGGTGGAGAACCGCGAGGGCATTGCCGCGGCCGCGAGCGAGGGCGTGGTCTCGGGCGAGCGCCTGGCCAGCGTGCCCCTGCTGCGCCCGGCCGAGGCGCTGGAGATGGTGCCCGGGCTCATCGTCACGCAGCATGCCGGTGACGGCAAGGCCAACCAGTACTTTCTGCGCGGCTACAACCTGGACCACGGCACCGACTTCGCCACCTATGTGAATGGTGTGCCCGTCAACATGCCCGGCCATGCGCACGGCCAGGGCTATACCGACCTCAACTTCCTGATCCCCGAGCTGATCGCGCGCATCGACTACCGCAAGGGTCCGTACCATGCCGAGGAGGGGGATTTCTCCTCTGCCGGGGCGGCGCGCATCGACTACGCGCGCGCGCTCGACGGCCAGCTTGCGCAGCTCACCCTGGGCCAGCGCGGCCATGCGCGCACCCTGCTGGCCGGTTCGCCACAGCAGGGTGACGGGCACCTGCTCTATGCCCTGGAGTTCTATCACAACGACGGCCCCTGGCAGGTGCCCGAGAACTACCGCAAGTACAACGGGGTGCTGCGCTACAGCGAAGGCACGCGCGACGACGGCCTGGCGCTGACCGCCATGGCCTACAGCGGGCGCTGGACTTCGACCGACCAGGTGCCCGAGCGCGCCGTGCAAAGTGGCCAGCTGGACCGCTACGGCAGCCTGGACCCCACGGCCGGCGGCATCAGCTCGCGCTACAGCCTCTCGGCCGAGTGGGCGCGGCGCACACAGGACACGCAGCGCCGTGCCACGGTCTGGGCACTGCAGAGCGCGCTGGACCTCTGGTCCAACTTCCAGTACTGCGAGAACGATATCGCCAACACGGGCAGCTGCAACACCGGCGACCAGTTCCAGCAGAGTGAGCGTCGGCGTGCCGCGGGCTTTGCCGCCTCGCACGCGCAGGTCGGCAGGCTGGGCAGCTACGAGGCCATCCACACCGTGGGTCTGCAGGGGAGGGCCGACCAGCTGCGGCCTGTGGGGCTGTACAACAGCCAGAACCGCCAGGTCTGGAACACGGTGCGCGAGGACCGCGTGCGCCAGACCAGCCTGGGTCTGTGGGCGCAGAGCGAGCTGCGGCTCACGCCCTGGCTGCGCAGCATCGCCGGCCTGCGCGGCGACTTCTATCAGTTTCGTGTCAACGCCAGCCTGCCGCAGAACTCGGGCCGGGCTTCGGACCAGATGCTCAGCCCCAAGCTCGCGCTGGTCTTCGGGCCCTGGCGCAAGACCGAGGTCTACCTCAACGTTGGCCAGGGCTTCCATTCCAACGACGCACGCGGGACCACCATCACCGTGGACCCGGCCGACCCGTCCACACCGGCGCAGCGCGTGAACCCGCTGGTACGCACCCGCGGCAGCGAGATCGGCCTGCGTGCCGAGCCGGTGCGCGGCTGGAACACCACGCTGGCGCTGTGGCAGCTGCAGGCCGACTCCGAGCTGCTCTTCGTGGGCGACGCCGGTACCACCGAAGCCTCGCGTCCCTCGCGCCGCCATGGCGTGGAGTGGACCAACTACGCGGCGCTGAACCGCTGGCTGGCTGTGGATGCCGATCTGGCCTGGACCGAGGCACGCTTCAGCGACGATGCGGTCGAAGGCCCGTACATCCCCGGTGCCACCGCCCGCACGGCCAACCTCGGCCTCACGGTGGACCGCCTCGGTCCCTGGTTCGGAGCGCTGCGCTGGCGCTACATCGGGCCGCGCCCGCTGATCGAGGACGCGAGCGTGCGCTCGCAGACCTCGCAGCTGCTGAACCTGCGCGTGGGCTACCGCCTGGCGGCGCGCACGCAGATCGCCTTTGACGTCTACAACCTGCTGGACCGGCGCGTCAACGACATTGCGTACTGGTACAGCTCGCAGCTGGCCGGCGAGGCTGCACCCGTGGACGACCGCCATGTCCACCCGGCCGAGCCGCGTACGCTGCGCGTGACGCTGATGCACCGCTACTAGCGGGCGCATGAATAATGGGCGCCAGCGCCACCGTGCGCACGAGGAAAACACCCATGCCCCTGCTCGGATCCGCCGCCATGCTGCTGTCCTTCGACGTCGCCGCCGAAGCGCTGCCCGAACACGACCACTGGCACAGCCACGAGCACCTGCCTGAGCGCATGTCCATCCCCGGTTTCCTGCGCGGCACGCGCTGGCAGGTGACCGAAGGCGGGCCGCGCTACATGGTGCTCTACGAGGTGCAGGACCTCGGCACGCTGAATTCGGCCCCTTACCTCGCGCGCCTGAACCAGCCCAGCCCCTGGACGACGAAGATGATGCCGCACTACCGCGGCATGCGCCGCGGCTTCTGCGCGGTGCGTGGCAGCTACGGACATGGCGTCGGGCATCTGGGGGCGCTGGTCCGCTACACACCCCGGCCCGAGATGGCCGATGCGCTGCGGGCGGCGCTACTGCAAGGCCTGCAGGGCTGGGCCGGGCAGGCGGGTCTCTCCGGCCTGCACCTGCTCGAAGGCGCAGCGCAGCCGGTCATGACCCGGGAGCAGAGCATCCGCGGTGCTGATGCGGGCGTGGATTCGGCCCTGCTGCTCACGGGCTATGAGCGCGAGGCACTCCTGCCATTGCTGCAGGGTCCACTGGCCCCGTCAACGCTGGAGCAGATGGGTGCCGGCAACGTGACGAGCGCCCTGTACCGGCTCGACGACACGCTGAGCGCCATCGAACTGCGGGCGCAAGCATCAGCCTAGGGTTATCCCTATACTGTCCCTATCGTGCGGCACATGCCGGGCGCAGGAGTGCAGGGCATGGAGAACGAAGCGAAGCCGGCGGCTACAGTGACCTTGCAGGGCGGGCTGGACAAGCTGCGCCAGTGGCTGGGCGGGGGCCGCAGCCGGATCAACCTGGCGCTGCAGGGCGGCGGCGCGCACGGGGCCTACACCTGGGGTGTGCTCGATGCCTTGCTGGAAATCGACGAACTCCACTTTGAAGGCCTGAGCGGCAGCAGCGCGGGTGCCATGAATGCCGTGGTGCTGGCCGATGGCTGGCTCGAGGGGGGACGCAGTGGCGCACGTGAAGCGCTCACCCGCTTCTGGACCGAACTGGCCCAGCACATGCCCTGGGGTCTGGTGCGCGGCAAGGGCGACAGCGTGGGGCTGGCGCCCGCGGGCAAGCTGCTGGCCAGCTGGACCAGCCAGTTTTCGCCCGCGCAGCTCAACCCCTTCGACCTCAACCCCCTGCGCGATCTGCTGGAAAAGCAGATCGACTTCGCGGCCTTGCGCAGGAGCTCACCCTTCAAGCTCTTCATCGGTACCACGCAGGTGAACACGGCCAAGCTGCGCGTGTTCCGTGAGCATGAGCTCAGCGTGGACGTGCTGCTGGCCTCGGCCTGCCTGCCGCGCATCCACCGCACGGTGCTGATCGAGGGCGAGCCTTACTGGGACGGCGGTTACACCGCCAACCCCGCCGTGTTCCCGCTGTTCTACGAGTGTGAATCGCGCGACGTGCTGCTGGTGCTGCTCAATCCGCTGCGCCGCAGCAGCACGCCGCACAGCATTGCCGAGATCGAGACACGCATCGGCGAGCTCGGCTTCAACTCCCACTTCATGCGCGAGATGCGCATGTTCGCCCAGGCGACGGAGTTCGCGGCCTCGGGCCTGGGCGGGAGACTCGACGGCCGGCTGCGCGAGATGCGCTTCCACATGATCGGCGGCAGCGAACTGGAAAGCCTGGCGCGCAGCGAGAGCAAGCTGCTGCCCCATGCGCCCTTCCTGCAGCGCCTGCAGGCCCAGGGGCGCGAGCATGCACAGGACTGGCTGCGTGCCAGCGCGCCGGAGCTGGGCCGGCGTTCGACGATCGATGTCAAGGGCTTGTTCGGCTGAGTTGTGGTGTCCTGACCCCTTTGGGGGATGGGATAGAGAGAGCGGATTTCCTAGAATGAATTTCGGACGAGTCTGCGGCAGTAGGTGTCGGGGCGGCTTCACAACTCATACAGCGCGGGGAGGCGCAAAGCATGAAAGTACAAATCGAAAAATTCTCGGTGCACCAGAATGCCAAGGTCTTCGCGGTTCTGATGGCGCTGTCGTCTCTGTTCTTCGTGATCCCGTTCATGCTGCTTGCAAGCATGACGGCACCGGAAGGCGCGTTTCCGCTGTTCATGGTGATTGTCTTTCCCCTGATGTATCTCGTGTTCGGCTACCTGATGGTGGCGATTGGATGCTGGCTCTACAACTGGATCGCCCGGCACATCGGTGGTCTGGAATTCGAGTCCCGCAGCACGGATGCTGCCGTCTAGGCCCGGACATCTGCAGGATGCGTTTCCTTGCCTTGCTGGCCATCCGCGCCTACCAGCGTTACCTGTCGCCCTATAAAGGTTTCTGCTGCGCCTATGGCGCCCACACAGGGCGCCCCACGTGCTCGGCGCTCGGCTATCGAGTCATCCAGCGCTACGGTGTCACGGGTGGTCTCTTGGTCCTGCGCCGTCGCCTGTATCTCTGTGGTGTGGCCTATCGCCGCTATGCCACGCCCGTGCTGCGGCCACCGCGGGCACAACGGGGTGATTGCGATCTGGGCTGTGATCTGCCTTGCGATTTCAGCGCGGATCTGCCCGGCTGCAAATCCGGCTCGTCAGCCCGCAACCTAGTCAGCTGCTGCGACTGCGGCAGCTGTGACTGGTCCGATCGCAAGAAGAACAAAAAGCATGAGAGGGGAATACACCTGCCACCACGTCGTGGGCCTGCGTCTCAACGAGGATAGTGGACAGACTTGCTGCCACGCAAGACGGAAGGCATGGGGACGATGGCCTGGTTGGCAGTTGTTTCCATGATTGGGTGAATCGTTACGGTTACCGTGAGTGCAAGTTCGAGACGATCAATGTTTGAAAAGGGAGCTTGAGATGAAGAAATGGATGCTGTGGTTTTGCTGGGGCATGTTGCTGCTGGGCGCGGGTGGGGCGCACGCCCAGGTGGACCGGGCCACGGCCGAGGGCCTGATGAAGAAGTCCGGCATGTGGGAGCAACTGGGCAGCATCGCCCTGCAGGCGGATGCCAGCCTGGCCGGGGTCATGGGCCAGTCCGGTGACAAACCGAGCGAGGCCGAGGTGGCGCGTATTTCACGCGTCATCCGTGAGGCCTACAGCGCCGACCGCCTGCGTTCCGTGAGCGTGGCCCTCATCGCCAAGAAGCTCCAGGCGCGTCATCTGTCCGAGCTGCAGCGCTGGTTCGACTCACCCCTGGGCCGGCAGATCTCCAAGCTGGAGGAGCAGGCCTCTGCAGACACCCGGGACCCGCAGGTGCAGATGCAGCAGGGCATGGCGCTGCTGGAAAAGCAGCCACCGGCACGCCGCCAACTGCTGCAGGAATTGCTGGTGGAGACGCAGGTGGTCGAGGCGATGACGCAGATCACCATCAACACCAGCCTTGCGGCCTACAGTGGTGCGGCCAGCGTGATCCCGCAAGCCCCGGCGATGTCGGCCGGCGAGCTCAAGGCCGCGCTCGAAGCGCAGCGGCCGCGGCTGGCCCAGGGGTTTGCCGCCCTGGCGCTCGCCGGCTTCGCGAAGACGTATGACGCCCTGTCGACGGATCATCTGCAGCGCTATGTCGCTTTCATGAAATCGGCAGCGGGGCATCATTACAACGCCCTGGGTATCGAGGCGCTCGACGCCGCACTGATCGAGGCCGCGGCTGAGCTCGGGCGCAAGTTGCCCAGCACGCGGGACCAGGCCAATACCTGAGCCGATCGGGCGGCCTCAAGCCGCCTGATCGGATTTCTGCGCGGCCAGCCCTGCGGCCAGTGCCTGAACGTCCAGCGGACGGGCGTAGAACCAGCCCTGGGCGTATTGCACGCCATGCTGGCGCAGGTAGTCGGCCTGCGCCGCGTGTTCCACGCCCTCGGCGATCATCTCCAGCTTCAGCGACTTGGCCATGGCGATGATGTGCGACACGACATGGCTGGTGGCTGCACTGGTGCCTATGGTCTCGACAAAGATCCGGTCGATCTTCAGGCAGTCGACTTCCAGCGTGGTGAGGTAACCCAGGCTGGAATAGCCGGTGCCGAAATCGTCGATCGCCACCCGCACGCCATTGGCCTGCAGGCGCTGCAGCACTTCGCGGGCGGTGTTCTGGTCCAGCAGACCCCTTTCGGTCACCTCGACCTGGAACTGGCGCGGCGCCAGGCCATGCTGCTGGATCAAGGTGACCAGGAAATCGGCGCTGGCGTGCGATGAAAAGTCTGCGGCGGACATGTTGAGGCTGATCCGGAAGTCCGGGTGGCGTTGCAGCACGGACTGAAGGTCCCGGATGCAGATCTGGCAGACCTGCCGGGTGATCTGCTGTATCAGTCCGACCCGCTCGGCCACGGCGATGAAGGTGTCCGGGGGCACGTCGTCACCGTCCGGCCGACGCCAGCGGATCAGCGCCTCGGCGCCAACCCAGCGGCCGGTCTGCAGTTCGATCACAGGCTGATAGACAAGATGGAACTCGCCCCGTCGAAGCGCCACACGCAGGCGGGCCGCGAGCGACAGCCGCCGCTGCGTGAACCGGAAGATGATCAGCGCCAGCAGCAGGCCGGAGCCGATGCCCAACGGCACCAGTAGCAGCATGAAGTCAAATCTGCTGCGATCCAGCCGGCTGGCCGGCAGTACGGCGTAGGCCGCGTAGTCGTAGAGAGGGGAGCGCTCGATGGCGATGAAGCGCTGACCGTCGAACAGGCGGTCTGCACCCGCACGGTCCAGCGCCTGGATCCACGCCGGCTGAAAATCGCCGCGTTGCGTCAGGGTCCTGAGGGAGCGTGCGTTGAACAGGCCGAGCGAAATGTCCGTCTGGTCGTTCAGCATGTCGATGGGTATGGTCGGATGCACCATGGCCGTGTAACCACTGGCTTGGTGCGTCGAGAACAGCAGGGGGTTGAGAGTCAGCTCCGGAAGCCGCGCCGCGGCGCGGATCTCATGCCCAGTCTTGCTGAGGTAGTCGGCCGGGCCGAGCGGTATGCCCTGCCCGTGATGCCCGAAGGTGGAGCACAGCAGCCGGTCGTTGCGCACATAGCCCACGCCGATCAGCAGCGGGCTGTTGGCCGAGACCTGGGCGATCAGCTGCATGTAGTGCGGCGAGCAGGGGCGCAGACCGGGTTGGGTGAGCTCCGCGCGTGCCTGCATGATCTGGGCACTGACCCGATGGCTGCGTTGCAGCACCTCGTGGGCGATCTCGGACACAAGACGCAGCTGGTCCAGCCGGCTCTGCCTTTCGGCAAGGGCCAGGGCAGCCATGAGCGGAATGGCGACCACCAGGGCGCTGGTCAGCCAAACCCACAACCAGGGCATATGACGCGTGGACCGAGACATGGCAGATGAACGGCTTGCTGACCCGATTCTGTGACCAGACCCCTGCCTGTGTCTATGGACTCGCCCTGTCTTTTTTCACGCACCGCGGCTGCTTCTCACTACACTGTGGTGTGAAGCCGGCCGGGGCCGGCTGGACATGCACCCGCCCGGGGTCTTCCTGTTCGAGACGTTCTTATGCGCATCCACCACGGTTACCGCCCCGGCTGCATCGGCCGCATCACCGAACTGCACGCCAGTTACTACGCAGCCCAGGTGGGTTTCGGGCTGGCGTTCGAGGCCAAGGTGGCCGGCGAGCTGGCGTCTTTCTGCGAGCGTTACACCGAGGGGCGCGACGGCCTGTGGCTGGTGCTCGACGGCGAGGCCATCCACGGCTCCATCGCGATCGACGGCGCGCACTACGCCGAGCAGGGCGCGCACCTGCGCTGGTTCATCACCTCGGACGCCACCCGCGGGCAGGGCCTGGGTGGCCAGCTGCTGGACGCAGCCATGGATTTCTGCCGCCAGCGCAGCTACCGGCGCGTGCATCTCTGGACTTTCGACGGGCTGCACGCGGCGCGCCACCTCTACGAAAAGCACGGCTTTCGCCTGGCCAGCAGCGAGCGCGGTGCACGCTGGGGCAAGGAGGTCCGCGAGCAGCTCTACACGCTGGGCGGAGGCTGATCATGGCCGGCCCTGTCCTGGCCATGTCCCGGTGCCTGCTCGGTGCTACGCTGTGGCTGGCGGTGGCTTGCTACGGGTCGGCCGCGCTTGCCGCAGTCGGCATGGCCGAGCTGCCCCTAGATGCCATCTCCGGCCCGGTGACGGTTTTCTATCCGACGGACGAGCCTGCTCGGCCGCAGCAGCGTGGGCTGTTCAGCCTGGACGTGGCCGTCGATGCCCAGCCTGCCGCAGGTCCTCGCCGGCTGATCGTGATTTCCCACGGCTCCCCGGCCTCGCCCTGGGTCTACTTCGACCTCGCACGCACCTTGGTTGACGCCGGTTTTGTCGTGGCCCTGCCCGAACACCATGCCGACAACCACAGGGATGACAGCGAACCCGGGCCGCCGAGCTGGCGGCGCCGGCCGCTGGAGGTGTCGCGTGCCATCGACCGGCTGCAGGCCGAGCACCGCTTCGGTCTGGATCTGTCACGCGTGGGCATGTACGGCATGTCGGCCGGCGGTCACACGGCCCTGAGCCTGGCCGGTGGGCGCTGGTCGCCTGCGTTGCTGCGCCAGCACTGCCAGGACCATCTGGAAGAAGATTTTCACGCCTGTGCCGGCCCGACGACCTCGCTCACGGGCGGTGTACTCGACGGCATCAAGAAGGCCATCGTGCGCTCGGTCAACGACCGCAAGTTCGACGATGCGGGCTGGTACGAGCACCGCGAGCCACGCATCACGGCCATCGTGGCCGGGGTGCCTTTTGCCGCGGATTTCGACATGGACTCGCTACGCACGCCGCGCGCGGCCCTGGCCCTCATCAGCGCGCGGGCCGATCGCTGGCTCGTGCCACGTTTTCACAGTGAGCGGGTGCTGCAGGTCTGCGTCGCCAACTGCATCCGGCTTGTGGACCTGCCCACCGGCGGCCATGGTGCGTTGCTGAGCCCGCTGCCTCCAGCCGGGGGCGGGGCCATCCCTGAGCTCATCCGGGACCCACCGGATTTCGATCGTGCGGTCGAGGTGCCGCGGTTGAACCACGCCATCACCGATTACTTTCTGCGTCTGCTGGGCCGGACCCCATAAAGGCCGCAGGCCGGTTTCACCTGGGCACAGGGCGTCAAGTCGCCAGTCAGGTCGTTGCCGCTGCCTGGGCCAGAAAACGCTCAAATTCCCCGGCCGGCATGGGGCGGGCGTAGTGATAGCCCTGGACCTCGTCGCACTGGAAGCGATGCAGGTTTTCCAGTGTGACGGCGTCTTCCACGCCTTCGGCGATGGTGACCAGATTCAGGCCGTGGGCCATCTGGATGATGGCGTGCACGATGGCCGCATCCTCCGTGTCCGTGGCCAGCTCGCGCACGAAGCTCTGGTCGATCTTGATCTTGTCGACCGCCAGGCGCTTGAGGTAGGACAGGCTGGAGTAGCCGGTGCCGAAGTCGTCGATGGAGAGTTTCAGCCCCAGGTTTTTGAGAGCCCGGACAGTGGCGAGCACGCCCTCGGTATCCTGGATCAGGATGGATTCGGTCAGCTCCAGTTCCAGCAGATGCGGTGCCAGCCCTGAACTCTGCAGGGCGTCCACCACGGTCTGTTGCAAGTCGCCGCGTTTGAACTGCACGGCCGAGAGATTGACGGCCATGATCAGGGGCGGCAGGCCCGCAGCCTGCCAGGCCATGGCCTGGCGGCAGGCCTCGTGCAGCACCCAGGCGCCGATGGGCACGATCAGGCCGCTGTCTTCCGCCACGGGGATGAAACGCCCGGGCGGGATCAGGCCGAACCTCGGATGCTGCCAGCGGATCAGGGCTTCGACCCCGATCACGGCGCCGGTGGCAAGCTGGATTTGCGGTTGGTAATGAATCACCAGTTCCTGGCGTTCCACGGCCAGCTTCAAGCCGTTGCGCATCGCGAGGTTTTCAATGATTTCGACATTCATGCGCTGATCGAAGAAGCAGTAGCTGTTGCCGCCAGTCTCCTTGGCCTGGTACATGGCCATGTCGGCGTGCTTGAGCAGGGTGCTGAAATCCGTGCCGTCCTGAGGGTAGAGAGCCACCCCGATCGAGGCGGTGGTGGTGAGCTCGTGGCCCTCGACATGGAAGGGCGCCTGCAGACAGTTCATCAGCTTGTCCAGGACGGGGAGGGTCGCGTCACCATTTTCCAGCGCAGGCAGCAGCACCAGGAACTCGTCGCCGCCCTGGCGACTCAGCGTGTCGGTGTCGCGCAGGCAGTCGCACAGCCGGCTGGCGATCTGCTTGAGCAGCGCGTCACCCAGGCCGTGGCCCAGAGTGTCGTTGATGGACTTGAAGCGATCCAGGTCGAGCAAGAGCAGGGCCACGTGGTGTTTGCTGCGATCGGCAAAACCCGCAGCCTGACCGAAGCGGTCCTCCACCAGCAGACGGTTGGGCAGGGCGGTGAGAGGGTCGTGATGGGCCAGAAACTCCATCTGGTGCTCGGCCACCGTGCGCCAGAGCACCAGGGCGTTGAAGCTCTCGATCAACTGGCCGATCTCGTCATTGCGATGCACCGGCAGCGGCGCAAAGGCAGTCTTGCCGTCGACCATCTGCCGCATGGACGAGCTGGCCTTGACCAGCGGCACCAGCATCCGCGCTAGCACGGCGCGCAGCACCAGGACCATCGCCGCCGTCATGAACAGGGCCAGGAGGTAGATCTGCTGTTTCTGGCTATTGATGGGGGCAAAGATTTCCTCGGTCTCGATGCCGGCGACGAGGAGCCAGCCTGTGCTGGACAGGCGCCGGCTGACCGTGAGCGTCTCGCGCCCGAGCGAGGTGGTGGCGATGCCCGGGCCGTCGTAGCCTTCCCGGATGCGTCGGTCCAGCAGGCGGTTGGCGCCGGCTGGCACGTTCTGCAGGATGCGCTTGGTGTCTGTCGCCGACACGATCGTGCGACTCTTCGGCGAGATGACGATGAAGTAGCCCGTGCGTCCCAGGCGGGTGCCTTCCATGCGACCGAAAAGGTCGGGGTTCGAGGGGTACATGGAGCAGGACAGCACGCCCAGCACCTGCCCGCTCGCGTCTCGCAGAGCGATGGCCATGCTCACGAGCGGCCGGTTGTTGAGCCGTCCCAGCACCGGGTCGGAGACTACCGCGCCGGAAGACTTCACCGCATCCTGAAAGAAAGGACGGTCCTTGAAGGACGTCCCGACCCCGCGCAGGATCGTGAATTGATCCGCGATGACCGTACCGTTCGCGTTCAAGACGAAAAACCCCATCTCCAGCAGCGAATGGGCGGGGTCGGCCTGGCGGAGATGGGTGCGCAGGCGCTCCGGGTTCTCCATCAGCTCGGGTGTGATCGACCGCGCCAGTTGTGTCAGCGCGCGCAGCCGCAGCTGGATCTTGGCGTCGATATCGGACGCGACATAGTCGGCTGAGGTCGACATCTGCTCGGCCAGCAGTTTTTCGATATCACCCTGCATCGTGGCCACGGTACGCCAAGCCAGGCCCCAGATGCCGACCATGAGCAGAGTCGTCACGACCAGAAGAATCCGGGCCTTGAGCCCCAGGGATCGAAACAGCATGAACATTCCGCCCGCTGTGTGCCGATCTGCATTATGGGGAGTTCCACCCGGGAAGACCAGATGGCAGACCCGGTGGCCCCGGGCCGGTTTCAGGGCCTGTCTGTCGGCGGGGAGTGGCCGCCCGTGGCCGCGCGCTTGCGGTCCACGTGGTACACCGACAGCACCTGGCTGGCCACCAGGTCCAGCGCGGGCCGGGTGTTGCCCTGCTTGTCGGTCCAGACCTTGGGGGACAGCGTGCCGGAGACTGCCACGCTGTCCCCCTCGTCCAGCGCCAGCAGGGCGGCGCGGGCCTCAGCCGCAAAGGCGATCACATTGACGATCAGGGGCTCGCCCTCGCCGGGCTGGGCTTTCACCTTGACCAGCACAAAAGCACTGTCGTTTTTGCCTTGTCGCTCTTGCGCGAGGCCCATCAGGGTGCCGCTTATCAGGCCTTCGATCATGGAGGTTCCAGGAGTTGTGGGGGGATTGTCACTGAAGGCGAGGTGGTGCGGCACACCCGCCGAACTCAATGCGCTTGCGGCCGAAAGACTGTATGGGAAGGAGTTTGCGCTTTACCTCGCGGAATTGGGTATCTGGCACCACAAGCGTGATACACACATCGGCAGAGCAAGGAAAAGGGTGTTGCAAATGCGTCCGCGCGCGCATAATCATCCGCGCGCCAACAAGGAGTGATGACATGGGATTCCAGATCGTTCCAAAATCCAGTTCACGCATCGCGCTCGGTGTAGCCTTGCCGCCGGGCGGAACACCCTTCCTTCAGATGATGCCGCAGTCTTCGTCGATTGATAGCACGCTGTGGGACGTGCGTGTGATGTTCTGGGGCGGCGAAAGCGCGCCCTGCTCGGTCCTCGGCACGTCCATCATCCATCGCAAGACCGGATTGCCCTTGCGCTGGCGTGGCTACGACCAGCAGGTGGTGCTCGGCACGGATCCGAGCGACTACGGGGACAGCTTTCATTCCTGGATCTTCGGCCCCAAGGTGGGTGACAGCTACTGCTACGTGATGACCTCGGACACACGCTTCGGCGGCTACACCTTGCAGGTGGATGGCAACACCGTCGTCGTGCGCGCATCATCGGGCACCGATGACGGCTACTGGTGGTTCATTCCCTACGATGGGGATCAAGGTGACCAGGGTAGCGCCAGCTCGCCGGTGGCATTCGTCTCGTCGTGGACGGACGATCTCTCGTCGCGGACGGGCGATCATCTGCTACAAGGAACCTCGGCTGGCGCGGTCATTGTGACGCGTATTCCGAGCACCGGTATCACGAAAGACATGCAGTGGCAGCTCATCACCAAACTGGTGGACCAGGTGCCGCAGAACACGCAGCTGATACGCAACGTCGAGCTCAAGACTTATCTGCACGCCGCTGGCATCGCGGGGCTGAACCTCGTCGCGAAGGTCCCGCCGGATGATCACGAGAGCGTGAGGCCTTCGATGTGGATGCCAGCGCGCACGCCACTTGTGAACGGTTTCAGCATTCCTTGTCCGACCTTCGACGCGGTGGCCACCTGCGGCACGGGGTCGGACAACGGTGTCTACCTCAGAAACTGGGCCGGGACGAACAATCAGTTGTGGACGTTCGCAATACTGCCCTGAGCTGAACAGGCAGGCCATCCCGTGAGCCTGTGCGGCTCATCGCGCCGGTCTTTGCTGGGTTGTGGCAACTCACCGGCCTGCCGCATACGCCATGCGGCGTATTTCCCCATCCCCCGCCCGTCCCTAGAGTGACTCCATCGCTGTTGCACGTTCCGTGTCCAGCGACCCGGTTTCTGTTCAACCACCTGGAGTCACACATGCAACGTCGTTTCACTCTCAAGGCGCTGGCTGCTGCCACCGCCGTTTCCACCCTGGGCCTGGCCTCCATGAGCGCCCAGGCGGCCGACACCATCAAGGTCGGCGTGCTGCACAGCCTGTCGGGCACCATGGCCATTTCCGAGACCGTCCTCAAGGACACCGTGCTCATGGCCATTGACGAGATCAACGCCAAGGGCGGCGTGCTGGGCAAGAAGCTCGAGCCCGTGGTGGTGGACCCGGCCTCCAACTGGCCGCTGTTCGCCGAAAAGACCAAGCAGCTGCTGGGCCAGGACAAGGTGGCGGTGATCTTCGGCTGCTGGACCTCGGTGTCGCGCAAGTCGGTGCTGCCGGTCGTGGAAGAAATGAACGGCCTGCTGTTCTACCCCGTGCAGTACGAGGGTGAGGAGCTGTCCAAGAACGTGTTCTACACGGGCGCCGCGCCCAACCAGCAGGCCATCCCCGCGGTGGACTACCTGATGAGCAAGG
>CAMLNH010000005.1 GCA_946481355.1 uncultured Curvibacter sp. | reverse complement strand
TGCTCGACCTGCACGCGCGTGTTCATCTCGATGAAGTAGAACTCGCCGTCCTGGTAGAGGAATTCGAAAGTACCCGCACCGCGGTAGCCGATCTTCTTGCAGGCCGCCACACAGCGCTCGCCCACCTTGTCGATCAGCTTGCGCGGAATGCCGGGAGCCGGCGCCTCTTCGATGATCTTCTGATGGCGGCGCTGCATGGAGCAATCGCGTTCGCCCAGGTAGACGGCATTGCGATGCTTGTCGGCCAAGATCTGGATCTCCACATGGCGTGGGTTCTCCAGGAACTTTTCCATGTAGACGGCCGGGTTGTTGAAGGCAGCGCCCGCCTCGGCCTTGGTCATCTGCACGGCATTGACCAGGGCGGCCTCGGTGTGCACCACGCGCATGCCGCGGCCGCCACCACCGCCGGCCGCCTTGATGATGACCGGGTAGCCCACGCTCTTGGCGATGCGCTTGATCTGGGTCGGGTCATCGGGCAATTCACCTTCCGAGCCCGGCACGCAGGGCACGCCCGCCCTGATCATGGCCTGCTTGGCCGAGACCTTGTCGCCCATGATACGGATGGACTCGGGCGTCGGGCCAATGAACTGGAAGCCGCTTTGCTCCACACGCTCGGCGAAATCGGCGTTCTCGCTCAGAAAGCCGTAGCCCGGATGGATGGCCTCGGCATCCGTCACCTCGGCGGCCGAAATGATGGCCGGCATGCTGAGATAGCTCTGCCCCGAGGGCGGCGGGCCGATGCAGACGGCCTCTTCGGCCAGCTTGACGTATTTGGCTTCGCGGTCGGCCTCGGAATAGACCATCACTGCCTTGATGCCCAGCTCGCGGCAGGCGCGCTGGATCCGGAGAGCGATTTCGCCGCGATTGGCAACGAGAATTTTCTTAAACATAGTCACTCCCGCGGCTCATCGCCCGCGCGATTTGCTGCGCCATGCCTGCGGCATGAACCCCGCGGTTGGCCACCAGGATCTTCTTGAACATGCAGCCGCCTTATTCGATGATGAACAGGGGCTGTCCGTACTCCACGGCTTGGCCGTTCTCGCACAGGATCTGGGTGATCGTGCCGGCCTTGTCGGCCTCGATCTCGTTGAGGATCTTCATGGCCTCGATGATGCAGATGGTCTCCCCCTGCTTGACGGCCTGGCCCACTTCGACAAAGGGTTTGGCACCCGGCGAAGCGGAACGGTAGAAAGTGCCGACCATGGGCGACTTGACGGCGTGGCCGCTGGGCGCAGCAGGGGCAGCGGGAGCCGCTGCCGGAGCCGGGGCCGCCGTCGCAGCCGCGGCCACCGGAGCCGCCGCCGCCATCGGAGCTGCCACAGGTGCGGGCATGGCGTAGCCCTGCACGGCGCTGCCACCCTTGACGATCCTCACCTTGCCTTCGGCTTCGGTGATTTCCAGTTCCGACACGTTTGAATCAGACACCAGATCGATCAGGGTCTTGAGTTTTCGCAAATCCATGGGATCTCCAACGTCGTTATTCCATATGCACCCAATTTAGAACAATTGGTAGCAATTTCCAGCCATCTACTGCGAAATGCATCCGCAGGCGTCCGGGCCGGGCGCCATCATAAGCGATCTTGGTGGCCTTATTTGAGCTCGCGCCAGAGCTTCAGGTCCTGCTCGGAGAGCTTGCCGATTTTACGGTGCAATATGGATCCATCCGCACCGAACAGTACCGAAAAGGGCAGTCCGCCGGCCTGATTGCCCAGATTCTTGCTCAGATTGAGCCCCTCCATCCCCGCCAGCACCACCGGGAAGGCGAGCGGCTGCCGCCCCAGGAAGCTCTGCACTGGCACCAGCTTGTCCACGGCAATGCCAAGCACTTGCCAGCCTTTGTCTGCATTTTCACGGAAGAAGGCATCCAATAGAGGCAGCTCTTCCACACAGGGGGGGCACCAGGTGGCCCAGAAATTGATCAGCAAAGGCCGTCCGCGCAGCCCCTGCATCGCCAGCCGCGTGCCTGCCGGTGTGTCAAATTCCAATCCCCAGAGTTGCTGGGCCATACCACTCTCTACGGCCGCGGGTGTGTAACGCCACCAGGCCAGGCTGGCCCCTGCAAGACCTGCGACAGCTGCCGCCATGGCATACAGGGCACGCCGGCGACGAGGATGGGCAGTCTGTTCCGCTTCCAAAAAATCACCTCAAATTTCAGTTTCTTCAATCAAAAGGCGGCGAACCGACTCCAAATCCCCCCGAGGTCGACGCCCTTTGCTGTCGCGCAGCAGGGCGCCGCGCAGATCGTCCAGATCATTGACCAGCAAATGTACCCCGATCGTCTCACCCAGCTCCCGGCTGGGGGCATGGAAGCTCAGAGCCTCGACGGGCTGCTGGTGCAGACCCGTCACAGTGCGTGGCTCATAGGCCACCCCCAGATCGATCAGGGCGATCTCGGCCGACTTCTCGTCCTCGCAGAACAGCTGCAGATAGATGTCTGACAGCCGGGTCGCCGTGCCGTGCCAGACTGCCCCGCCCAGGTGTGGCCGGAAACGCTCCAGGCGCTCCATCCACTGCAGGGCCAGTCGGCGCAGGGCGAGCAGCTCGGCCGGCTGGGTGTCGGCACAGAACAGGGCGATGTGCTCGCGCACCGCATCCTCCACCGCATCGTTGTCGGGCAAGGCCGTGCGCTGCGGCAGGCCCAGCTGCTTCACGGCACGGCGCTTGGCCGGACCGTACTCCAGCCCCTCGTCCACCACCATGCGCGCCGCGGCTGCGGCAATTTCGTCTTGAACACTCACAGGCCGGATTGTGCGCCCGCAGCGAAAGCCCCAAAACCTGCACCTAGAATCGCCCGATGCACATTCACATCCTCGGCATCTGCGGCACCTTCATGGGAGGACTGGCCGCCCTCGCCCGCGAAGCGGGCCACCAGGTCACAGGCTGCGATGCCGGCGTCTACCCGCCCATGAGCGACCAGCTGCGCGCGCTGGGCATCGATCTGATCGAAGGCTTCGGTGCCGAACAGATGACTCTGAAGCCCGATATGTATGTGATCGGCAATGTGGTGAGCCGCGCGCGCGCCACCGATGGCAGCCCCAAATTCCCGCTCATGGAAGCCATCCTCGAGGCCGGAGCGCCCTACACCAGCGGCCCGCAGTGGCTGGCCGAGCATGTGCTGCAGGGCCGCCACGTGCTGGCCGTGGCCGGTACCCATGGCAAGACCACCACCACCTCCATGCTGGCATGGATCCTGGAAGCCCATGGCCGTCAGCCCGGCTTCCTGGTGGGCGGCGTGCCCATGAACTTCGGTATCTCGGCGCGCCTGGGCGCGAATGTGGCCCCCACGCTCCCCGCTGCGCGTGGTTCGCTGCCCCCCGAGGGGGCTATTGCGCCTTGGGGCGGCCCGGCGGCGCAATCCGCCCAAGGCCGCCCGCTCTTCGTGATCGAGGCCGACGAATACGACACGGCCTTTTTCGACAAGCGCAGCAAGTTCGTGCACTACCGCCCGCGCACCGCCGTCCTCAACAACCTGGAGTTCGACCACGCCGACATCTTTGACGACCTGGCGACCATCGAACGCCAGTTCCACCACCTCGTGCGCACCGTACCGGGTACGGGCCGCGTCGTGGTCAACGGGCTGGAGGAGAGCCTGGCGCGCGTGCTGCACCAGGGCTGCTGGAGCGAGGTGCGCAGTTTCGGAGCCGCGGTCAGCGATTTCAGCGCGCGCGGCGAGCCAGGTGACTTCGAGGTCCTGCAGCAGGGCCGGCCCGTCGCGCGCGTGCAATGGTCACTGGGCGGCGTGCACAACCAGCTCAACGCCCTGGCCGCCATCGCGGCCGCCGAGCATGTGGGCGTGGCGCCCGCCGATGCGGCACGTGCACTGGGCGAGTTCCAGAACGTCAGGCGCCGCATGGAAGTGCGCGGCACGGCGTGCGGCATCACGGTCTACGACGACTTCGCCCACCATCCCACGGCCATCCGCACCACCGTCGACGGCCTGCGCCGTCAGATCGGCAAGGCGGCCCGCATCCTGGCCGTCTTCGAGCCGCGCAGCAACACCATGAAACTCGGCACCATGAAGGCCCAGTTGCCCTGGAGCCTGGAAGACGCCGACCTGGCTTTCTGCCACAGCGGCGGCCTGGGCTGGGATGCACGCGAGGCCCTGGCCCCCATGGGGGCTCGCGCGCAGGTGGTCGACAGCATCCAAGCGCTGGTGCAGCAGGTCACGGCCGCCGCCCGGTCGGGCGACCATATCCTCTGCATGAGCAACGGCGGCTTCGGCGGCGTGCACCAGAAATTGCTCGACGCATTGGGCCGAACCTAAAGCGGGCGGTATTCAGCGCAGGACACCGCGGAACCGGCAACGCCTTAGCCGATGGTGTCGCCCCTTGATGGGGCTGAGGCCTGCCTGCGCAGGCCGGGACAGGCAGCCTCCGGCATAGTCACCGGGCGGAGCGACACGTCGTGCGCGCAGCCTGGGGAGAGCTTTATCCGCGCCGCACCTTCACCGCGTCGGACAGGACCTGCAGGGCCTGGATGGAGTCGTCCCAGCCCAGGCAGGCGTCCGTGATGCTCTTGCCGTACTCCAGCTTGCCCGCGTCATCCTTGCCGGGCGAGAACTTCTGGGCGCCGGCGTTGAGATGGCTCTCGATCATCACGCCGAAGATCGAGCGCGAGCCCCCCGAAATCTGGCCGGCGATGTCGCGCGCCACGTCGAGCTGCTTCTCATGCTGCTTGCTGCTGTTGGCGTGGCTGCAGTCCACCATCAGCGTGGCCGGCAGCTTGGAGGCTTCCAGCTCCTTGCAGGCCGCGGCCACATTGGCCGCATCGTAGTTGGGCGTCTTGCCACCGCGCAGGATGACGTGGCAGTCCTTGTTGCCATTGGTCTGCACGATGGCCACCTTGCCGTTCTTGTGCACCGAGAGAAAGTGGTGACCACGTGCCGCGGCCTGGATGGCGTCGGTGGCGATACGGATGTTGCCGTCGGTGCCGTTCTTGAAACCGATGGGCGCGCTCAGGCCCGAGGCCAGTTCGCGGTGCACCTGGCTTTCCGTGGTGCGTGCACCAATGGCTCCCCAGGCGATCAGATCGCCGATGTACTGCGGCGAGATCACGTCCAGGAACTCGCTGCCCGCGGGCAGGCCCAGGCGGTTGATCTCGATCAGCAGCTGGCGCGCAATGCGCAGGCCCTCGTCGATGCGGTAGCTCTCGTCGAGGTAGGGGTCGTTGATCAAGCCCTTCCAGCCCACGGTCGTGCGCGGCTTCTCGAAGTACACACGCATCACGATCTCCAGCGTGTCCTTGTACTTCTCGCGCTGGGCCTTGAGGCGACGCGCGTACTCCACGGCGGCCGCCGGATCGTGGATGGAACACGGGCCGATGATCACCAGCAGGCGGTCGTCCTTGCCGGCCATGATGTTGTGGATGGTGTGGCGGGTATGGGAGATCAGGCTCTCCACGGGCGTGCCACTGATGGGAAAGAAGCGGATGAGGTGTTCGGGCGGGGGCAACACGGTGATGTCCTTGATGCGTTCGTCGTCGGTGCGGCTGGTCTTGTCACCGGGATGCGCATACCAGGCGTCGGTGCTGGTGGGTTGGGCGTGGGCCGTCATCGTGTCGCTCCTTGTTGCTCGATGGATAGTGAAGGGTGGATCAGGGCAAAAAAAAACCGCCGGCGGGGCCGGCGGTTTTTGAATTCGGGACGTTTCCTGCGGGTACGTTCAGAACTCTCTCTCGCCGGCGGCGTGTGAGAACCAAAAGTAGCCAAAAAAGTAGAAACGGGTCGAAACCATGGCGATCAATATAGCACAGAAAAAACGCCGGCTGACCAGCCCCCGGCGTCAGGCCGTGCCGCCAACCGTCAGGCCGTCGATGCGCAGCGTGGGCTGGCCCACGCCGACGGGCACGCTCTGGCCTTCCTTGCCGCAGGTGCCCACGCCGCTGTCCAGGCGCATGTCGTTGCCGATCATGGTCACGCGCGTCAGCGCGTCCGGGCCGTTGCCCACGAGCGTCGCGCCCTTGACGGGGTAGAGGATCTTGCCGTTCTCGACCCACCAGGCTTCGCTGGCCGAGAACACGAACTTGCCCGAGGTGATGTCGACTTGGCCACCGCCAAAATTAGTGGCATACAGGCCGCGTTCAATGCTGGCCACGATCTCTTCCGGCGCCTTGTCGCCACCGAGCATGTAGGTATTGGTCATGCGCGGCATGGGGATGTGGGCGTAGCTCTCGCGCCGGCCATTGCCCGTGGGGGCCGTCTTCATCAGGCGCGCGTTCATCGCGTCCTGGATGTAGCCCTTGAGGATGCCGTCCTCGATCAGGACATTGCGCTGGGTCGCGTTGCCCTCGTCGTCGACGTTGAGCGAGCCGCGGCGGTCGGCGATGGTGCCGTCATCCAGCACGGTCACGCCCTTGGCCGCCACGCGCTGGCCGATGCGGCCCGCGAAGGCGCTCGAGCCCTTGCGGTTGAAGTCGCCTTCCAGGCCGTGACCGATGGCTTCGTGCAGCAGCACACCGGGCCAGCCCGGGCCCAGCACCACGGTCATCTCGCCGGCCGGGGCCGGGCGCGATTCGAGGTTGGTCAGGGCCGCGCTCACGGCCTCGTCCACATACTGGCGGATCATGGCCTCGTCGAAATAGGCCAGACCGAAACGGCCACCGCCGCCGGACGAACCCATCTCGCGCCGGCCACCCTGTTCGGCGATCACGGTTACCGAGAGGCGCACCAGGGGGCGCACATCTGCGGCCAGGGTGCCGTCGGCACGCGCCACCAGCACCACGTCGTATTCACCGGCCAGGCCGGCCATGACCTGCGCCACACGCGGGTCCTTGGCGCGGGCGAGCTTTTCCACCTTCTCCAGCAGTGCCACCTTGGCTGTGCTGTCCAGCGTGGCGATCGGGTCGGTGCCGGGATAGAGCGTGCGCGAACTGGCGATCTTCTGTACGGCAGCCTTCACGCGCGCGGACTTGCCGGCGCTGGCAATGCTGCGCACGGTACGGGCAGCGTCCAGCAGCGAGGCTTCGGAAATGTCATCGGAATAGGCGAAGGCCGTCTTCTCGCCGCTGACCGCACGCACGCCCACGCCCTGGTCAATGCTGAAGGAGCCGGTCTTGACGATGCCCTCCTCCAGGCTCCAGCCCTCGCTGCGGGTGTACTGGAAATAGAGGTCGGCGTCATCCACACGGTGGGCGCGGATCTCGGACAGGGCGCGCAGCAAATGGGTTTCATCCAGACCGAAAGGCGTGAGCAGCAGCTCGCGGGCGATGGCCAGACGCTCCAGGGTGGGTTCGCGTGAAATCATGAGAACCATTGTAGGCCGCTGCCTTTGACCCTGCAGCCCGCCGGTCAGGTTTGGATCAGGCGCTTGGATTTGGCGATGGACATCATCATGCCCAGGGCCAGGCCCAGGGTCACCATGGCCGTGCCGCCATAGCTGATAAAGGGCAGGGGGACCCCCACCACAGGCAGGATGCCGCTGACCATGCCCATGTTCACGAAGGCATAGGTGAAGAAGATCATGGTGATGGCGCCGGCCAGCAGGCGCGCAAACAGCGTGGGCGCCTCCAGGGCGATGGCCAGGCAGCGCAGCACCAGGAAGAGAAACGCGCCAAGCAGGAAGAGGTTGCCCAGCAGGCCGAACTCCTCGGAATAGGCAGCGAAGATGAAATCGGTGGTGCGTTCGGGGATGAATTCCAGATGGGTCTGTGTGCCCTGCATGAAACCCTTGCCGATCAGCCCCCCGGAGCCGATGGCGATCATGCCCTGGATGATGTGAAAACCCTTGCCCAGGGGGTCGCGCCAGGGATCGAGCAGGGTGCAGATGCGTTGCTGCTGGTAGTCGTGCAGCAGCGGCCAGTCCACACCCGCGGCGCAGAGCTCGGGCTCGAAAATCACGAGCAGCAGCACGCCGATGGCCCCGAGCGCCACGGGCGGGATGATGAGCTTCCAGCTCAGGCCGGCGAAGAAGATCACCGACAGGCCCGCCGCCAGGACCAACAGCGAGGTGCCCAGGTCGGGCTGCTTCATGATCAGGCCCACGGGCAAAGCCAGCAGAGCACCGGCCACGAGGAAGTCCAGCGGACGCAGCTGGCCCTCGCGCTTCTGGAACCACCAGGCCAGCATCAGCGGCATGGCAATCTTGAGCAATTCGCTGGGCTGGATCACGACGCCCAGGTTGACCCAGCGCTTCGCGCCCTTCTTGGTGATGCCGAAGACCGCCACCGCGATCAGCAGCGTCACCCCGAGCACGTAGAGCGGCACCGCCAGCGCCATGAGCCGCTGTGGCGGCACCTGGGCCACGACGAACATGATGAAGCCGGCAATCAGCATGTTGCGGCTGTGGTCCATGAAGCGTGTGCCGTGGTCGTAGCCCGAGGAATACATGGTCAGCAGACCGATGCCGGCGAGGATGAAGACGGCAAAGGCCAAGGGGCCGTCGAAACCCTGGAACCAGGGCAGGACGCGCTGCATCAGGGTGGGGCGCTCGAAGATCACCGGCATGGCCGCATTATCCCGCCAATGCGTGGCCGCCCGGACTCAGGCGAGGCGGATTTCCACCACGGTGTGCCCGGGCTCGCTGCTCACGTCCAGCCCGACCCCGATGGCGGCCGCGCGTTCGCGCAGCGAGGCCAGGCCCTTGCGCTGCACGCGCTCGGGATCGAAGCCGCGGCCGTTGTCGACCACGCGCAGCCGGGTCCCGCCCTCGGGGCAGGCCCGCAGCTCGATGCGCAGCTGGCTGGCCTGGGCATGCTGCAGCACATTGGACAGGGCCTCGAAGACCATGAACTGCAGCTGGCGCATGGCCTTGCTGTCCAGCCCGGCGAGGGGCGGCAACAGGTCCACGTCCCAGGCCAGCTCGACGTCCGAAGCCTTGAAACGCGGCTCCAGCCGGTAGCGCAGATTGGCCAGCAGGGTGGTGACGTCACCCGGCGGCAGGTTCATGGCGTCGATGGAGAGCTTGAGCTGGTCCAGCGAATCGCGCAGGGTCTGCAGCAGGTCCTCCTCGCTGGCCTTGCCCGACTGCAGCTGCCGGATGGCCGCGCTGATGTGCGAACCCACGCCGTCATGCATGTCACGCAGGATGCGGGTGCGCTCGGCCGTGCGCTCCTGTTCGCGCGCCAGCTGCTCCAGCTGTTGGTAGCTGGCCGCCAGGGCCTGCTCTTTCTCCTGCACCTTGGCCGCCATGTTGTCCATGAGGTCGCGCGCCTGGGCGCTGGCCTCGCGAAAACGCATGATCACGATGTAGCCCAGCGCCAGACCGAAGAGCACCGAGGAGTAGCGCATCCAGGAAATCTCGGCAAAGTTGTTGCTGGCCCGGATCACGACCCAGTCACGAAAACCCACCAGAACATTGAAGACGCCTGCCGTGGCCACCAGCACGTGCTCGGTGGTGGGCTTGCGCACCGAGCCCCAGAAATAGACCGCGGCATAGCCGATGAACAGGAAGGTGGCGAAGCCGTACCAGCCGGTCAGGTAGCTGTCATCGTTGCGGCTCAGGGCCAGCCAGGCGGCAGGTGCCGAGGTCAGCAGCAAAGCCCAGACCATGGCGCGCACCCAGCGCATCGACGCGTGGCGATGCCAGCCGGCGACGTAGTGGCAAAACAGCGCCGAGCCGCAGAACCAGCCCGCATATGACAGCGTCTGCAGCACACCCCACCAGGGCCAGGCCAGCGGCGGATCGGTCAGCGCGGTGTCGGACAGGCGCAGCATCCAGCAGACCTCGGCCACGCCGGCGCTCAGGTAGAGCATGTCCCGGCGCGGCCGGGGCGAACCCGGCGCATGCTCGACCTGGGTCGCCCAGAGCAGCAGGGCGATGACGCCCACCACCAGACTGAAGACCGAGACGGCAATCGAGCCGTTGACCAGCCAGCGATAGACCGAGTGGTAGTGCTCGCGCACCTCGACCTCGGGGCCGACCCGCATGGTGGACAGGCCGCCGCGGCGTCCGCCATCGGCATGCAGGATCACACGGAACTGGTTCTCGCGCTGCAGCAGCTGGGCCGGGATCAGCACGTACTGCGGCGCCTTGGCATAGTCTTCGTGGTTGGGGCGGGTCAGGTCGCCAAAGCGCGACAGCAGCACGCCGTTGAGCCAGATCTCGGCGCGGTTGCCCACGCGGGCGAAATAGACGGCGTAGGGTTCGGTGGGCGGCTGATCGAGCCGCAGGGGAATCTCGAACACCGCACTGCCCGAACGCCAACCGTGCTGGCGATCCCAGTTGTAGGGTAGCCGCGTCTCCTGCTCCAGCACGACCCCGTCCTGTATCGTGCTCACATGGGCCTGGCTCAACTCCAGCAACTCGGCCTGCGTCGGGGCCAGCAGGCCCCACAGGCAGCAGCACAGAAGCAGTGCGCGCCAGAACGCCATGCTCAGGCCCTGGACTGCAGCAGCCCCAGGCGCGAAGCCTCGAACACGGCTTCGTTCTTGGAATGCACCGACAGCTTGGAATAGAGGTTCTTGATATGGGTCTGCACCGTGTGCACGCTGACCGATTGCAGGCGCGCGATCTCCGCGTAGGAGAAGCCGCGCGCGATCAGGGTCAGCACCTCCTGCTCGCGCGGCGACAGCAGCGGGCCATCGGCTGCGGGCCGGGCCGGCGCCGGGCGTTCAGGCGCAGGTTCGGCCACACGGCGGCTGCTGGTGTACTTGGCCAGCACCTTGCGCGCGATCATCGGCGAGATGGGCGAAGCCCCGTCTTTCATCTCCAGAATGGTCTGGGCAATGTCGTCGGGCGCCGAGTCCTTGTGGATATAGCCCAGGGCGCCGGCCTCGATGCTGGCCAGCACGTTGTCCTCGTCGCCAAACAGGGAGATCACCAGCGGCTCGCAGCGCGGGTGCAGACGCGTGGCGTGACGGATCACCTCCAGCCCGCTGCCGTCGGGCAGGCCCAGATCGGTCAGCAACACGTCGACCATGTGGTCGTCGTCGTCCAGCCAGGCCCGCGCCTCGGCCACCGAACCCATGGCGCCGACCAGCTGCAGACCAGCGCAGCGCGACACGCTGGCCACGAAAAATTCCCGCATCGCCGGGTCATCCTCAACCACCAATACCCGCCACACCTGCATTGTCCTGCCGCCTGCTTCCTGTCTGAGACCCACAGAGCATAGCCGCAGCGACCCGCCCTGCCCACGCCATAACCTCCCATGAACATGGGAGGCAGGCCAACCGTTACGATGCCCGATGTCAGACCAATTCCGACCATGACGACCACCCACCTGCTCTACCTGCACGGCTTCCGCTCCTCACCGCAGTCGACCAAGGCGCGCCTGGTACAACAGCGTGTCGCGCAACAGCATCCACGCGTCACCCTCTGGTGCCCGCAGTTGCCGCCCTCGCCCCGACAGGCCATGGCCGAGGTGATGCAGGGCATCGCCGGCTGGCCGCGCGAGCGCATGGCCGTCATGGGCTCCTCGCTGGGCGGCTACTACGCCACCTGGATCGCCGAGCAGACCAGCTGCCGCGCCGTACTGCTCAACCCGGCCGTGCACGCCGCACGCGATCTTGCGGGCCAGGTCGGCACGCACCCGAGCTGGCACGAACCCGAGGAAACATTCGAGTTCAAGGCGAGCTATGTTGACGAACTGCACGCCCTGGCCGTTCCCGCCATCACACGACCCGCACGCTATTACGCGCTGATCGCCCAGGGTGACGAGGTGCTGGACTGGCGGGAAATGAGCGCCCACTATCCCGGCACGCAGGGCCGCGTGCTCGCGGGTAGCGACCACGCGATCTCCGAGTTCGCGCTTTACCTGGATGAGGTGCTGGGTTTTTTGGACCTGGCGTCCTGAGGGGGCATGGGACAATTCAGCCCATGCATGCATTGTTCGACGAAGCTGGCAAATTCCTCGCCGGGCGTATCCTTTCCGAAGCCGAGGCCTCACTCCAGGTGGAGCTGGAGACCGGCAAGCGCGTCAAGGTCAAGTCCGCCAACCTTTTGCTCAAGTTCGAGAAGCCGGCGCCGGCCGAGCTGCTGGCCGCGGCCCAGACCCTGAGCACCAGCATCGAGCTGGATCTGGCCTGGGAGTTCGCGCCTGAGGAGGACTTCGGCTTCGCCGATCTGGCCGCGGTGTACTTCGAGGATCCGCCCAGTCTGACGCAACAAGCCGCCGCCCTGCTGCGCCTGCACGAGGCACCGCACTATTTCCGCCGTGCGGGCAAGGGCCGCTACAAGAAGGCCCCGGCCGAGATCATCCAGCAAGCCCTGGCCGCCATCGAGAAGAAGCGCCTGCTCCAGCTTCAGATTGCCGAGTGGGCGCAGGAACTGGGCCGCGGCGGCTGCCCGCAGCCCATCCGCGAGCAGCTCTACAAGATCCTGTTCAAGCCCGACAAGAATGCACCCGAGTACAAGGCCGTGGTCGAGGCCTCGCGCGCCACGCATCTGGCGCCGCTGGATCTGCTGCAGCAGGCCGGCGCCATCGACTCTCCCTACCAGTTCCACTGGCGTCGTTTCCTGTTCGAGAACTTCCCCAAGGGCTATGGCTTCCCCAAGCTCGAGGCACCGGAGATCAAGGACGACCTGCCCACGGCTGCCGTGCAGGCCTATTCGATCGACGACTCGGCCACCACCGAGATCGACGACGCGCTTTCGGTCCAGGGGCTGGGTTCGGGCACCGTCACCGTGGGCATCCACATTGCCGCACCGGGCCTGGCCGTGCAGCGCGGCGACCCCATCGACAACGTGAGCCGCAACCGTCTGTCCACGGTCTACATGCCGGGCTTCAAGCTCACCATGCTGCCCGACGAGGTGGTGCAGCGCTACACCCTGCAGGAAGGGCGCGCCTGCCCGGCCGTCTCGCTCTACGTCGCCTTCAAGGAAGACACGCTGGAACTGCTGGGCCATGAAACCAAACTGGAACGCGTACCGATCGCGCACAACCTGCGCCACGACCAGATCGACCAGGTGGTCACAGCCCCCTGGCTGGAAGACAGCACCTACGCACACGCCACACCCGACCCGACGCCGCTCACACCGGCGCTGCGAACCGAGCTGGCCTTCCTCTACCGCCTGGCCCGTCATCTGAAAGCCCAGCGCGAAATCGTGCGCGGCAAGCCGGAGACCTTCACCCGCCCCGACTACACCTTCAAGCTCGTGGGCAACGAAGGTGAGCCGCAAGGCGACGAACAGGTGGTGATCGGCACGCGCAGCCGTGGTGCGCCGCTGGACCTGATCGTGGCCGAGGCCATGATCCTGGCCAACAGCAGCTGGGGATCGTGGCTGGCCGAGCTCGGCGTACCCGCCATCTACCGCAGCCAGGCCAGCCTGGCCCCGGGCGTCAAGGTGCGCATGGGCACCAAGGCCTTGCCACACGCGGGCATCGGCGTGAAGAGCTATGCCTGGAGCACCTCGCCGCTGCGTCGCTACACCGACCTCGTGAACCAGTGGCAGATCATTGCCTGCGCGCGCCACGGCCGCACGGCCGCGCTGGCCGCGCCTTTCAAACCCAAGGACGCCGAGCTCTTCGCCATCATCTCGGGCTTCGACGCGGCCTATGGCGCCTACAACGGCTACCAGGCCACGATCGAGCGCTACTGGACACTCAAATACATCGAACAGCAAGGCATCACCGAACTCGAGGCCACGGTGTTCAAGGACAACCTGGCACGCGCCGACACCCTGCCCCTGGTGCTGCCTGTGCTGGGAACCCAGGGCTTGCCGCGCGGTGCGCGCGTGCGCGTGAAGCTGGGCGCCATCGACGAGGTGGCCCTGGATGTGGCAGGCACGGTGATCGAACGCCTGGACGCCCAGGCGGCCCCGATGGAAGAAGAGGAAACCGGCGACGACGAATCCGAACACCTGGCGGCCGGCCCCATCGCCATCGCCGTCGATGTCAACGAATCCGAAGCCCCTGCCACCGAAGCGGCAGGGGATAATCCGTCTCCGTGAAACTGCGCAAGTTCAGCACGCTCGAATACGCCCTCGGCATCTCCGTTGCCGTGCATGCCGTGCTGCTGACGGTACGTTTTGTCGACCCAGAGGCCATCGAGCGCGCCTTCCGTGACACGCCGCTGGAAGTCATCTTGGTCAACGCCCGCAGCAATGCGACACCCGACAAGGCCCAGGCCATCGCGCAGAGCGCCCTGGCCGGTGGCGGCGAGGCCGAACGCGGCCGCGCCACCAGCCCCCTGCCCTCCACCCTGCTGTCGGACAGCGGCGACACGCTGGAAGAAGAGGCGCAGCAACGCATCCGCCGCCTGCAGAAGCAGCAGACCATGCTGCTGGCCCAGGTGCGTCAACAGCTGGCCAGCCTGCCCGTGCCCGACCCGCGGCAGGCCAAACCCAGCCCGGAACAGGCCGCGCAGGAAGAGCGCCGCCGCCTGCTGCTCAAGCAGCTGGCCGAGATCGAGCGCCGCATCAAGCAGGACAGCGCCAAACCGCGCAAGCGCTACATCGGCCCGTCCACGCGCGAAGAAGCCTACGCCATCTATTACGACCGCCTGCGCCGCGCCATCGAGAACAAGGGCACGGAGAACTTCCCCAGCTCGGGGGGCCGCAAGCTCTACGGCGAGCTGACCATGGTGGTCACCGTCGACCGGCTGGGCCAGGTGGTAACCACGGAGATCGCCGAGAGCTCGGGTAACCGCACGCTGGACCGGCGCGCCGAGGCCATTGCCCGCGCCGCTGCGCCCTTTGGCCGCTTCACGACCGACATGCGCAAGGAAGCCGACCAGATCGTCGTCGTCTCGCGCTTCCGTTTCTCGCGCAACGAGACCCTGGAGACGCGCGTCAGCGCTCCCTGAGCCCGAGCCCGCGATGAAGACCTTCGCCAAGGCCCTGCTGCGCTGGATCGCCCTGCTGCTGGCTGCCCTGCTGGCACTGCAGCTCTTCTTCGTCGCGCGCATCGTGCTCATGGCCTGGGTCGACCCGCAATCCTCCAGCTTCGAGCGCTCCGAAGCCTGGCGCATCCTGCAGGACAAGGGTCAGCTGCGCTGGCGCCAGCAGTGGGTGGACTACGCACAGATCTCCGATCACCTCAAGCGTGCCGTCATTGCTTCCGAAGACGACAGCTTCGCCTGGCACGAAGGCGTGGACTGGGACGCCATGGAGAAAGCCTGGCAGAAAAACGCCGAGGCCGAGGCCCGCACGGCCAGGCTGGCCGCCGGCAACGCGCGCCCCGTCAAGCCGCCCAAGATCGTCGGCGGCTCCACCATCACCCAGCAGTTGGCCAAGAACCTGCTGCTCTCGGGCGAGCGCACCCTGCTGCGCAAGGGTCAGGAACTGATGCTGGCCTATGTGCTGGAGAAGACCCTGAGCAAGCAGCGCATCCTGGAACTCTACCTCAACCACGTAGAGTGGGGCGAGGGCGTGTTCGGCGCCGAGGCCGCGGCCCAGCATTACTACCGCAAGCCCGCAGCACGCCTGAACGCCGGTGAGGCGTCGCGCCTGGCCGTGATGCTGCCGCGCCCGCGGGTGTACGAGAAGCTGCCCCACTCGCCCTATCTGGCCGAGCGGGCCGAAGTCATTGCCGGCCGGCTCTGGCGCGCCGAGCTGCCCTGACCGCGGATCCTGCGCATGAGACCCCAGCTCTCCTCCTTCGCAGCCCGGGCCATGAACCTGTTCCTGCTGGGCCTGGTGCGCGTGCTCACCGGTGCGCAAGCGCGCTGGCACGGCTGCCCACCCAAGATCGAGCAGCGTATCTATTTCGCCAACCACCAGAGCCACGCCGACCTGGTGCTGATCTGGGCCGCCCTGCCCCATGAGCTGCGCGACATCACGCGCCCGATCGCGGCCAAGGACTACTGGACCAAGACGCCGCTGAAGAAGTGGATCACCACGGCCGTTTTCAACGCGGTCTATGTGGACCGTGGCAGCAGCCGTCCCGCCGGCGGCACCGAGCTCCAGGACACCGCGCCCGCCGAAACGGCCGCCGACCCGCTGGCGCCACTGGTCGAGGCGCTGGAGAGTGGTGATTCCATCATCCTCTTCCCCGAGGGCACGCGCGGCCACGCCGAGGAGCCGCAGCCCTTCAAGGCCGGGCTCTACAACCTGGCGCTGAAGTTCCCGCAAGTGGTGCTGGTGCCTGCATGGATCAACAATGTGCAGCGCGTCATGCCCAAGGGCGAGGTTGTGCCCGTTCCCATCCTCTGTTCGGTGACCTTCGGCGAACCGATCCGGCTCGAGGCCGGCGAAGAGCGCCGCGCCTTTCTGGATCGCGCACGGCAGGCCGTGATCGCGCTGCGTGAGATATGAGCCTGAACCAGTTCATCCGCAGCCTCAGCGCCTCGCAGCAGGTGGGGGCGCTGTTCCTCGTCGTCTTCGGCCTGCTCAGCCTGGCCACCGTGATCCTGGTACTGCTCTCGCTACGCGAGCGCGGACGCGCCACCGATGGCGAAGGCGGCGAGCTGCGCGATCTGCAGAGCCTGCTCAAGACCTCCTGGCTCATGGTCGTGGTGTTCTGGGTGGCCTGGGTCTCGGACGAGCGCGTGGCCATCGGGCTGTTCGCGCTGGTCTCCTTTTTCGTGCTGCGCGAGTTCATCACGCTCTCGCCCACGCGGCGCGGCGACCACCGCAGCCTGGTGCTGGCTTTCTTCGTCGTGCTGCCCGTCCAGTACAGCTTGGTGGCCAGCGCGCGCTTCGACCTCTTCACCGTTTTCATCCCGGTCTACGTCTTCCTGGCCCTGCCCGTGGTCAGCGCCCTGGCCGGTGATCCCCAGCGTTTCCTCGAACGCAACGCCAAGCTGCAGTGGGGCATCATGGTCTGCGTCTACGGCATGAGCCATGTGCCGGCGCTGCTGCTGCTCAACTTCAAAGGCTATGCGGGCAAGAACGCCTTCCTCGTCTTCTTCCTGGTCTTCTCGGTGCAGACCTGCATGATCGTGCAGCACCTCGTGGCACGCCACTGGCGTCGCCGCCCGGTAGCGCCCGAGGTCAGCCAGAGCTTCAGCTGGCACAGCTGGGCCGTGGGCGTGGTCGCCGGCGGCCTCTTTGGCGGCCTGCTCTCGGCCATCACACCCTTCAAGCCGGCGCAGGCCCTGGCCATGGCCCTGATCGCCTGCACCGCGGGCTCGCTGGGCCATCTGGTGATGAAGGCGCTCAAGCGCGACCGTGGCGTGACCAACTGGGGCGCCCAGGGCCTGTCCTCGGTCACGGGCGCGGGTGGTCTGCTGGACCGGGTCGACGGCCTGTGCTTTGCCGCACCGGTGTTCTTCCACTCGGTGCACTGGTACTTCGATCTATGAGCACAACCGCATCCATGCGCATCCTCGGCATCGACCCCGGACTGCAGACCACGGGCTTCGGCGTGATCGATGTCGAGGGCTCGGCGCTGCGCTATGTCGCCAGCGGCACCATCAAGACCACGCACCTGGAGTTCGGCGACCTGCCGGCTCGCCTCAAGGTGCTGTTCGATGGGGTCTGCGAAGTCGTGTCCCGTTACCAGCCCACTGTGGCCGCCGTGGAGATCGTTTTCGTCAACGTCAACCCGCAGTCCACCCTGCTGCTGGGCCAGGCCCGCGGCGCCTGCCTCACGGCCCTGGTGTCGCGCAACCTCACGGTCACGGAGTTCACGGCCCTGCAGATGAAGAAGGCCGTGGTCGGGCACGGCCGCGCCCAGAAGGCTCAGGTGCAGGAAATGGTGCGCCGCCTGCTCCAGCTGCCCGGCCTGCCCGGCACCGATGCGGCCGACGCCCTGGGCCTGGCCATCACCCAGGCCCACGCGGGCGAGGCCATGCGCCGCATGGCCGCCGTCTCGCCGCTGCAGCGCAAGAACACGGGCATGTACCGCGGCGGCCGCGGTCACTGATCAGCGCGTCGCATCCAGACGGCTGAAGAATTCCCACATCACCTGGTTGGCATCGATCGCCCGCGTCGGCGCCTCGCCGCGGGGCTTGTGTCCGCCGGGCCAGCTGTGGCCACCCGCGGCCGTCACGCACAGCTGCACCTGCGCGCCACCGGCACAGGGTGCGTAACGCTCACACCAGGCACCCTCCTTCTCAAGCACGCGCTGCGGCGCGGGCGCGCAGCGGTTGCGCTCGACCCAGCGTGCCACGGTATCGGGCACGGAGCGAAAGTCGTTGATCAGCGCACGGTCCACCGCGTCGGGACCGGCACCACCCTCGTAGAGCACATGGCTGTCGTTGCGTGCATGGATGTGCAGCACCGACACCGGTTGTGTGGGCGTACAGCTGCGCGTGTTGTCGGTGCCGGCCACGGCCGCAATGGCGCTGAAGACACCGGGCAGTTCACAGGCCAGACGGTAGGCCATCATGGCGCCGTTGGACATGCCCGTGGCGCGGATGCGCCGCGCGTCGATATTGAGCTGGCCCTGCACGCGCTCGACCACGGCGCGGATGTAGCCTACGTCGTCGACCTGATCGTCGCGCGCCGTGCCGCAGCAATCCCCGGCGTTCCAGGTGGCCAGCTTGCCGCTGCGCAGACGGCTCACGCCATTGGGCAGGAGCAGCACCTGCCCGGTGCGCTCGGCCAAGGACAGCAGGCCGTAGTAGTCGTCGCGTCCCATGTAGTCCATGCTGCCGCCTCCGCCATGCAGGGCCACGAGCAAGGGGGCCGGCCGGTCGGCACGGTAGCTCGCCGGTACATGGAGGCGGTACAGGCGGGTGCGCCCGCCATGCGTCAGACTGCCCCGGTAGTCACCCGGCGCAGTGATGGGTTCCGGCACCGGGGACGGGGCAGCCGCACGCTCCTGCTGCCGCTGGCGCAGGCGTTCACGCAGTGTGCCGTCCTCGGCCAGGGCCGACCCGGCACCCAGCTCGCCCAGCAGGACCAGGATGAAAACGCTCAGAAGTCTGTTGTTCACGGCAATCCTTCACGCTGGCGCGGCACCCCCGGCTTGTCACAAACCGTAACGCGCGCTAAATTGTTTTCAACGCCCAGCGTACAGCACACAGGACGCGCCATGAAGTTCTTCAAGCCCACGCCCAAACCCGTCGCCCCGGTGCGGCCGGCCACGCCGGGCACGAAACCTTCCAGCCGTCCCTCGCCCACGGCCGGACTGCCGCCGGCACCACCGCCCTTGCCCGAAGTCACCGAGGGCAATCTGGAGTCGGACTGGGCCATGTGGGAAGACTCGGTGGCCTTCCAGGACAGCCAGATGCCCTCGGTCTTCAATGAGCTGGAGGCGGTCAAGACCCGGGACGATCCGCCGAAAAAGAAGGACGGCACGCCCGATCCCTTCTCGACCGTGCGCAAGCGCGGCTCCTGAGCCCGCGCTCAGGCGATGCGCTGCAGGACCAGTACCGCGAAGAAGCCGAAGGCCGCGATCAGCGTCCACTTGAGCGTGACCAGACCCCAGCGGCGGTAGCGCACCTGGCCGGTGCCGGCATAGAAGGCGAAGCAGACGGCTGCGCCGATCAGCAGCAGGAAGATGAGCCAGCGAAACAGCAGCATCGTGCGGGCCTGACGCTCACCAGGCGCGCGCGGGCTGCGCGAAGCCCTTGGGGGCCAGCCTGTCGTTGTCGAAGGTCACGGTTTCCCAGGCCTCGGTGCGCTTGAGCAGCTCGCGCAGCAGCTTGTTGTTCATGGCGTGGCCGGAACGGAAGGCGCTGTAGGCCGCAAGCAGGGGCTTGCCCAGGATGTAGAGGTCACCCATGGCATCGAGGATCTTGTGCTTCACAAACTCGTCGTCGTAGCGCAGGCCGCCGGCGTTGAGCACCTTGTAGTCGTCCATCACGATGGCGTTGTCCAGCCCGCCGCCCAGGGCCAGGCCGTTGGCACGCATCATCTCCACATCCTTGGTGAAGCCGAAGGTGCGCGCGCGCGCGATGTCGCGGCTGTAGTTGTGTACGCTCATGTCGAACTCGACACGCTGGCCCGTGGAGTCCACAGCAGGGTGGTCGAAGTCGATCTCGAAGCTGAGCTTGTAGCCGTGGTAGGGGTCGAGACGGGCCCACTTCTGGTTGGCGCCCTCGCCCTCGCGCACTTCGATGGGCTCGGTCACGCGGATGAAGCGCTTGGGCGCGCTCTGCAGCTCGATGCCCGCGCTCTGCAGCAGGAAGACGAAGGAGGCCGCTGAGCCGTCGAGGATCGGCACTTCTTCGGCCGTGATGTCCACATAGAGGTTGTCGATGCCCAGGCCGGCGCAGGCCGACATCAGATGCTCCACGGTGTGCACCTTGGCACCGCCATTGGAGAGGGTGGACGCCAGGCGCGTGTCGCTGACCGCCAGCGCCGACATGGGGATGTCCACCGGCTGCGGCAGGTCCACGCGCCGGAACACGATGCCGGTGTCGACCTGTGCGGGGCGCAGCGTGATCTCCACGCGCTGGCCGCTGTGCAGGCCCACGCCGACGGCGCGGGTCAGGGATTTGAGGGTGCGTTGCTGCAGCATGGGCGTGATTTTACTTTCTCAGCCATTCCATGAAGGCCGGCGCGGGCATGGGACGGCTGATGTGATAGCCCTGCACCTCGTCGCAGCCCAGCGCGCGCAGGCGATCCAGGATGGCGGCGTTTTCTACCCCCTCGGCCACCACGCTCAGGCCCAGGTTGTGCGCGAGATCGATGGTGGTGCGCACGATGGTGGCGTCGTCCGCGTCGGTCTCCATGCCCATGACGAAGGACTTGTCGATCTTGAGTTCGTCCACCGGCAGGCGCTTGAGGTAGGCCAGTGATGAATAGCCGGTGCCAAAGTCGTCGATAGACAATTTGTATCCCTGCTCCGACAGGCGGTTGAGCATGGCCTCGGCACGCTGCGGGTCGTCCATGATGGCGCTCTCGGTGATCTCCAGGCAGAAAGCTGTCGCCTGCACGCCATGGGTCTGCAGCAGCTGCGCCAGCCGTGCACTGAGCTCCAGATCCAGCAGGTCACGCGTGGAGAGGTTGACCGAGATGCGCAGGCCCGCAGCGGCCGGTGTGGCCAGCAGGCGTGCGGCCTCCTCGAACATCCAGAGCGTGAGCTGACGGATGTAGCCCGTCTGCTCGGCAAAGGGGATGAACTGCATGGGTGGTACCAGACCACGCTGCGGGTGCTCCCAGCGCACCAGGGCTTCGGCCGCGTGGGTCACGCCATCGGCCAGGGTCACCTTGGGCTGCAGGTAGAGACGCAGCTCGCCCTGGTCGACCGCGCGGCGCAGCTCGGTGAGCAACGAAAGCGTCTGTGTGCTCGCAGAATCGAAAGCGGGGTCGTAGCGCAGCGGCCCTTCGAGTTTGCGCTTGGCCACGTACATGGCAATCTCGGAGCGGCTCAGCAGCGTATCCACATCCTGCGCATCGGCGGGCCAGCAGGCGATGCCTATGCCCGCGCTCAGGTCCACGGTCTGCTCGGCAATGGCAAGCGGCTGCTCCAGGCTGTGTGCCACGCGCGCGGCCAGCTCGGCGGCCTGCTGCGGCGTGGCGGGTGCGAGCAGCAAGGCGAACTCATTGCCGCCCAGGCGGGCCAGCTCGCCCGAAGCCTCGCCCAGCACGGCCGAAAGCTTGTCGGCCACGGTCTTGAGCAACTGGTCGCCGAAGGCATAGCCCAGCACATCGTTGACGTGCTTGAAGCGGTCCAGGTCCAGGGTGATGACCGCCAGCTCGCGGCACTCGCCGCTGCGCGCCATGGCCTGCTGCACGGACTCGCGGAAATTCTCCCGGTTGGGCAGGCCGGTGAGGCGGTCCCAGTAGGCCAGATGCCGGATCTCGGCCTGTTGCGCCGCGATGTCCACGCGCATGCGGTCGAAGGACTGGGCCAGCTTGCCGATCTCGTCCTGCCGGCCCACGTCTTCGAGCGGTACGCTGTAGTCGCCACGCGAGAGACGCTGCGTCGCGGCCAGCAGGGAACGCAGGGGCGTGGCCAGCTGGCGCGCCATCAGGCCGCTGCCGATGGCAAACAACAGCAGACCGCCGGCCGTGATCGCGGCCAGCAGGATCTGCAGCTGACGGTAGGGCGCCACCACGTCGTCCACCGAGCGCAGCAGCAGCACGCGGGCCTCGCCGCCCGCGGCGTTGAGTTCGATGCTGCGCACCAGCAGCGTGTCTCCGCCGGCTTCGAGTTCGCGCACAGTCCCCTGCGCCCGCTGCAGTTGCGCCAGCGCGCCGGCGGACAAGGTGCTGACCGGCGCGGCCAGCTGTCCGTCGGCCTGGCGCACCTGCAGCACGAGCCGGATGTCGAGCAGGCGCTGCATCTCCTGCGCCAGCGGCGCCCCCACGGGGAAGCCCATGAGCACCCAGCCCACGACCAGGGGTGCGCGCATGGGCACCATGACCAGCTGGTAGGGCCGGCCCTCGTAGACCACGATGCGCCCGCCCTGGCCCGCGCCGGCGGGCTCACTCAAGGACGGCGCCAGCCGACCCAGCATCTCGGCCAGCCCCTGGCCGGCATCATCCGCGCTGACGGCACGCACCTTGAGCTGGGTGTCGAGCAGGGCCGTCATGGCGGCGCCGATGCGCTGACCATGGTTTTCGAGCGCCGAGCCGATGGTCTCCAGGTCGTCCGAGCTCACGGCCGAGCGGAAGCCGTAGTCGGCTGCCAGCAGGGCCGCGCTCTGGCGCAGCTTCTCGGCGTTCTGCTCCAGCAGGCGCAGCCAGACCTTCTCGCCGGTATCGAACTCGTGCGCGATCTGCATGCGCGCATTGCGCGCGATGCTGTCACGCACCACGAAGAAACCGGCCAGCTGCACAAAGAGCAGCAGCAGCAGCGACAGGCCGACCAGGCGGGTGATGAGGCTGCGGCGATCGAAAGCCGGCATCACGGCCGTACCCCCGACAGGCGCACGCTGACGTTCTGCACCGCGCTGCCCAGTTCCAGCGCCTGATCCTGCGCAGCCGCCCCCACAGGCAGACCCGGGTGCCAGCTGCGCAGACGGTAGTTGCCCGGCGGCGCGTCGATCACCGCGCGCCCCTGGGCGTCGCTCATCGCGTAATAGGGCGTCTCCACCACCACGATCCAGCCCACCATCTGGTCGTGGATGTTGCAGCCCAGCACGGCAATGCCGCTGCGGTCGAAGACCACAGGATTGGCCGGCGTGCCGATGTAGAGCTTGAGCTCGAACTTCTTGGTCGGTGAGAAGGAGTAGACATGGTGACGCACCGTGTCGCGGTTCGGAAAGCTCACGGCGGTCCCCACGGGCACCACCAGCACCTGGGGCACGAACTGCTTGCCCGCCTGGCCCATCTCGGCCTGGGCCAGCGGGCGCACCTGGCGCCGCGCCTGGGCTGACTCGAGAAAGACCACAGCACCGGCCAGGGGCCGGCCTGCCTCGTCACGCACCTCGATGCTGAAGGCAGCCGCCTGCAGCGCGCAGCTCAGCGCGGCCAGTCCCAGGATGCTCTTCAGACCGTGCATGGTGACTCAGGGCTCGATGGCCAGGCCCAGCAGACGCTCGCCACCGCCCACCACACCCAGTTCACGCGCGCGGCCCGTATCCAAGTCCAGCTGGTACAGGCGCGTGGTGTTCTGGCCCGCGGTACGCGCTGCGAGCAAGGCCGTGTTGGCCACATCGGAGATGTCGAAGTGCGCCTCGCTCAGCGGCCCGGTACCCAGCAGGCCCACGGTGCGCAGCAGCCCCGTGTTGGGCGAAACCACGGGCTGCGCGCCTTCGCGCGAGCCCTGCATGAGCAGGGCACCGAGGGCGCGGTCGATCGCGTAGTTGGTGGTGAGTTTCTCGTCCTTCTTGTTGTAGGTGTAGGCCACGCCGGCCACGTCAGGGCGGCGGCCCGCATGACGGTCGTCGGGCATGTAACGCAAGGCACCGTCGGGCTGCACACCGGGATTGGCCGCATCGCCGTCGACCATGGCATTGGTCTCGGGGTGCAGGCGCAGGTTCTGTGCGCTGGCGCTCACCACGCGGATGCGGTCCACCGTGGGGTTGAAGTCGAAGCCCGTCACGCCGCCCTGCACGGGCCAGAACGCAGGCGCGGCCGGCGCCACGGGCTGCAGGCGGGCCTGGGCGGTGTCGATGGTGTAGAGGCGCCCGCTGTCGCTCACGGCGTACAGCACACCACGTGCCACGCGGTAATCGATGCCGCGCAGCTGCTCGCTCGCGGGCAGGCCGCTGAGCGCGCGCCGCTCCAGCACCTCGCCCGGCCGGTCCGATTTGAAGCGGATCAGTTCCAGACGTTCGGTCACGGCATAGACCGTCTCCTGCGGTGCGCTGGCCGGGCCGCTGGCACAGGCGGTGAGCAGCAGCGCCAGGCCGGAGGCGAGAAAAGAAAGGGGGCGGATAGGGGTCATGGACGGCTCCTGGTCATGGGTCGCCGCAATGGCGGGGCGGCATGCCGGGCCCGGCACACCGACGGTACGGGTCATCCTAGACCAAGACGCGCCCCGCCGCATCCCGCGGGGCGCGTCTCACTGCACACAGTCGGCCGGTTTGCGCACAAAGGCCGGGATTTCGAAGTCGTCCATGCCGCCCGAGGACCGCGCCT
>CAMLNH010000004.1 GCA_946481355.1 uncultured Curvibacter sp. | reverse complement strand
CCACCCGCATGCCCACGATGCCCACCTGCATGCCCTTGTGGGCGTGCTCGCGCAGTTCATCCAGGAAGCTGCGGGTGGCGAAGATGTCGAAGACACTGGGCTGCAGGGGCACGATGACCTTGTCGGCGTGCTGCAGCACGTCCTTCATGCGCGCGCCCTTGAGCCCGGCCGGGGTGTCGAGCACCACATGGGTCGTGCCCTTGGGCAGCTTGGCCAGCCTGTCCTCGCCCACGTCCCAGCTCACGATGGGGCGCGCCGTTGCGGGCCGCAGACCCAGCCACAGGCGTGAGGACTGCTGGCGATCCGCGTCGCCCAGCATGACCTTGTGCCCCTGGCTGGCGAAGTAACCCGCCACATTGGTGGAGAGGGTGGACTTGCCCACGCCGCCCTTGGGATTCGCAACCACGACAACCGGCATCACGGGCTCCTGTAAGTTGGACCTGCCCCATGTTAGCGCAGACTTTCCGGGAAACCGGCATGAATCAGTGCCAGGGCCGGCATCGCGCCCTAAACGTCGTCGCGGGCCCGCAACTCCGCTGTCTGCCAGCCATAAGGCGTCTTGCCACGCCGTGTCTCTTCGCGCAGCTGACGTTCCAGCTCCTCCCGGCTCTCGCGGATGACCCGTGCATAGTCCTTGGGCTGCACCTGCTCGCGCAGCTGGGCAAAGTCATCGACCTGCTTCTGGTTGGTGCGGCGGAAGGTGTCGGCCATTTCCCGGGCCTCGTAGGCACCAAAGCCCAGGGTCTCCAGCGCGTGACGGCCCAGGCGCAGCGAGCTTTCATAGAGCTCGCGCTGGATCACGTGGGCGCCGGCCTTCTTGAGCTCGTAGTAATGGGGCACGTCGTAGGCGCGCACCAGCACCTGCAGATGGGGAAAGGAATGGCGCGCGATCTCCACGATGGTTTTTGCCGCATCCCTGTCGTCCACGGCCACGATCAGCGTGCGGGCATGCTGGGCGCCCGCAGCATGCAGCAGGTCCAGCCGGGTCGCGTCGCCGTAATAGACCTTGAAGCCGAACTGCCGCATGCTCTCGATGTGCACGGCATCGTTGTCCATGATGGTGCTCACGATGCCGTTGGACATCAGCAGTCGTCCCGCCACCTGGCCGAAGCGGCCGAAGCCCGCGATGATGACCGGGCTGTGGTCCATCTCGGTGTCCATGGGCCGATCCTCATTGATATCGCGGCGCTTGCAGCGGGCCACCCAGCGCCCGTGCGCCAGCAGCAGGATGGGCGTGAGCACCATGGACAGGATGATGACCGCGGTGTAGACCGAGTTGATGCGTGCATCCAGCACGCCCGCCGAGACGGCCGCCGCATAGAGCACGAAGGCGAACTCGCCGCCCTGCGCCATCAGCACCGTGCGCTCCAGCGCCTGGTCGTGGTCCGCGCGGGCCAGCCGCGCCACACCGTAGATGGCCGCGGACTTGAGCACCATGTAGGCCAGCACGCTGATCAGCACTTCCTGCCAGTTGGCGGTGATGATGGCCAGGTCCATGGACATGCCCACGGCCAGGAAGAACAGGCCCAGCAGCAGGCCCTTGAAGGGCTCCACGTCGGCTTCGAGCTGGTGCCGGAAGGACGACTCGGCCAGCATCACGCCGGCCAGGAAGGCGCCCATGGCGGCCGAGAGCCCGCCCAGGTCCATCCATAGCGCCGCGCCCAGCACCACCAGCAGCGCCGCGGCCGTCATGACCTCGCGCGAGCGCGTGGTCGAGAGCAGGACGAAGAGCGGGTTGAGCAGCCAGCGCCCCACGGCCACGAGCACCACGGTGGCACCCAGAGCCAAGCCTATGCTCTGCGCGCGGTCCAGCCAGCTGCTGGCCTCGCCACCCGGCGCGATGAAGGCCACCAGGGCCAGCAGGGGCACGATGAGCAAATCTTCGAGCAGCAGGATGGACACCACGCGCTGGCCCGCAGGGCTTCCCATCTGATGCCGGTCCTGCAGCATCTGCATGACGATGGCTGTGGACGTGAGCACGAAGCCCGTGCCCACCACCCAGGCCTGGGCCCAGCCCAGGCCGAACATCACGCCCACGGGCGCCAGCAAGACCATGGCCACCAGCACCTGCAGCGAGCCCAGACCGAAGATCTGGCGGCGCATCTGCCACAGATGGCTGGGGCGCATCTCCAGCCCGACGATGAAGAGGAACATGACCACGCCGAGCTCGGCCGTGTGCAGAATGGTCTCGGGATCGGCGATGAGCCTCAGCCCCGAGGGGCCGATCAGCACCCCGGCCGCCAGATAGCCCAGCACGGCGCCCAGGGCCAGGCGCTTGAACAGGGGCACGGCCACGACGGCCGCCGCCAGCAGCGTGACCACGGGGATGAGGTTGGGTCCTTCGGTCGCCATGTCAGCGCTCCTGCGAAGAGGTGGAAGTGAGTTCGGCCTGCAGGCGTGCGCGATAGGCCTGCGCCGACGCCGCCAGTTCCTGCGCGGAGAGCCGATTGGCGCCGTGGACGATGTGAGGCTCCAGCCATTGCAGCCCGCAGTAGAGCGCGGTCTGCTGGATCGGCGTGGCGATCTGCCCCATGGTGTGGTGGTTGTAACCCTCGGGCTGATAGGCGCGTTCGGCGCCACCCGTGCTCACGGCCCAGAGCAGGCGCTTGCCCTCCAGAGCACGCGTGGACTGGCCCGCCGGATCATGGCCGTAGGCCCAGCCATAGACCAGCACCTTCTCGAACCAGAGACTCAGCAGGGCCGGCGCGTGGTACCAGTGCAGCGGGTGCTGCAGCACCACGGTGCCGCTGTCGGTCAGCACAGCCTGCTCGGTCCGGGCGTCGATGTGGAAATCCGGGTACAGGGCGTACAGATCGCGGATCTGCAGGCCCGGCAAATCCCGCACCGCGTCCAGCAAGGCGCGGTTGGCGCGCGAATGCAGGGGATAGGGATGGGCGTAGATGAGGGTGATCATGGGGAGGATTCTTGCAGATCGTCCCCTGCACGCGCTTAATGAAAGGCGTCCCAGACCAGCTTCAGCCCGGTGAGCAGCAGGCCGAGGTAGATCAGCCGGTAAAACAGCTGGGGATCGATGCGCCGCGCCATGCGCACGCCCGCCCACACGCCCACAGGCGCCAGCGGCAGCAGCACGATGGAGGTGGCCAGGTTACGCCAGTCCAGCAGGCCCAGCCAGGCATAGGGAACCCACTTGGACAGGTTGATGAAGAAGAAGAACCAGGACAGCGTGGCCGCGAAGACGATGGGCCGCAGCTTGAGCGGCAGCACATAGGCCGAGACGGGCGGCCCACCCGCGTGGGCGACGAAGCTCGTGAAACCGCCGGCCGTGGTCAGCACGGCGCCCAGCCAGCGCGGCGGCGGTGCGCTGTCAGCACGCGGCGGGAACAGCAGGCGCTGGGCCAGGAAGAGCAGCGTGAAGACGCCCACGATGCCGGCCACGACGGGCGCGGCCAGCAGCTTGAACAACAGGGTGCCGATCAGCGTGCCCAGCAGGCCCCAGGGCAGCATGAATTTCAGCAGACCGCGATCGAATTCCTTGCGCAGCGCTGCAATGCCCAGCAGATCCATGAGCAGCAGCACAGGCATGAGGATGGCCGCGGCCTGCGGCACGGTGACGGCCAGCGCCATCATGGGCACGGCCAGCGAACCGAAGCCGGCGCCGAAGCCGCTCTTGCTGATGCCCAGCAACAGCACCGCGGGGACCGACACCAGATAGAAATACGGGTCGGTGATGACGGGGAAACTCAAGGGATGCTTTCTTCAGGCCCGCCCCGTGGTGGAGCGGGCCTGAAGTGTAAGAGACGGCCGGACGGCGTCTCCGGCCCTGGCGACTCAGTTCACGCGGGCCTTAAGGTTTTTCATCGCCACCAGCAGCTCGCCGATGACCTTGGCCGTGGCCTCGTCGGTGAGCTCGCCTTCGGCATTGAACTTGCCGGCACAGTGGTTGATGAAAACCTCGGGCTTGTTGACCACGAAGGCATTCATGAACACCATGACCTGGCGCAGGTGGTACTGCACGCGCGCCGTGCCCACCTGGCCCGGCGAGGCGCCCATGATGCCCACGACCTTGCCGTCGAACGGCGGCTCGGGCGGACGCGAGAGCCAGTCCAGCGTGTTCTTGAGCACGCCGGGGATGGAGAAGTTGTACTCCGGTGTGGCGATGAGCACGGCGTCGGCCGCGCGCACCTGGGCCTTGAGCGCGGTCACGGCCGCGGGCTCGCCGGCCAGGCGCACGTCGTCGTTGTAGAGCGGAATCGCCGAGAGGTCGGCAATGGCGATCTCCACGCCGGCCGCCGGCGCGAGCTTCTGCGCCGCACGCAGCGCCAGGGTGTTGTAGGACGCCTTGCGCAGGCTGCCTGTGATACCGAGAATTTTCATGGGCTTTCCTTGGAACAGAATCAGTCGGCCTTGATGCCGATGTCGCGCACCAGCTTGGTCCAGCGCTCGACGTCGCGCTGGACCAGGGCCTTGGTCTGCGCGGCGTTGAGGCTGAGCGGCTTGCCGCCGCGACTGCGGAAATTCTCCTGCAATTCGGGCTGGGCGATGACCTTAGCCAGCTCGCTGCGCAGGCGTTCCTGCACGGCGGCTGGCGTCTTGGCGGGCACGAAGTAGCCAAACCAGGACTCGAGATCGAGCTGGGCCACGCCGCTTTCGAGGATGGTGGGTACGTTCGGATGCATGGGATTGCGTTCGGCACCCGAGAGGGCCAGGGCCTTGACCTTGCCGCCATCCACCTGCGGGCGCGCCGTGGACGACAGGTCGAAGAACAGGTCCACTCGCCCGCCCAGCAGGTCCTGGTAGGCGGCCTGTGCGCCCTTGTAGGGAATGTGCGTGATGTCGGCACCGGCCAGGTGCCAGAGCGCCGCGGCCAGCACGTGCTGGCCCGAGCCGTTACCGGCCGAGGCGTAGTTGAGCTTGCCCGGATTCGCCTTGGCATAGGCCACGACCTCCTTGAGCGTGTTGAAAGGCAGGTCGTTGCGCGCCATCAGCGTGTAGCTGTAGCTCACGGCCAGGCCCACGGGCTCGAAGTCGCGCAGGCTGTCGTAGGACAGTTTTTCATACAGGCCCATGTTGAGCGCGATGTTGGACACCGAGCCCATGAGCAGGGTGTAGCCATCGGGGTCAGCCTTGGCCGCGGCGTCCGTGCCCACGAGGGTTCCGGAACCCGGCTTGTTCTCGACCACCACGCTCTGGCCGATCTGCTTGGCCAGGCGATCTCCCAGCGCGCGCGCCACGTAGTCGAAACCGCCGCCCGGCGGCTGCGGCACGATGACACGCAGTGGGCGGCTCGGGTAGGCCTGGGCCCAGGCGCCCGGGGCCAGACTGGCCAAGGCCAGGGCAGGCACGGCCTGCACGAGTTGTCGTCGTTTCAGGGATGTCTTGTTCATGCTTGTCTCCTCGGTTTGAAATTCTTGAATCTCAGCGTTCCAGCGGGCCACCAGCCAGCCAGCGTGCGCCGCGCCTGTAGAGCTCGTCCACTACCGGCCCCTTGAGCATGGGCATGTCCATCTTCACGGTGTAGCCAATGCGGGTCTGGATGTAGGCCAGGTGGCGGTAGCCTTCGGGGAAAGTGGCCAGTGCCTGCTGGTCGAGCTTGAGCACGGCGGTGGAGTCCACCGGGTCGATGCGGTCCTTCTCGTAGATGGGCT
This sequence comes from uncultured Curvibacter sp., assembly GCA_946481355.1. The sequence continues at coordinate 19,560 of CAMLNH010000004.1, read as the reverse complement.
GGCGGTGGATCAGCTTCCATTGGCCGTTGTGGCGGGTCACGAAGTCATAGAAGCGGCCGGTGCAAACCACGTCGCAGAGTACGGGGCCGTCGGCGCCCTCGACCATGCCGCGCTGCGAGATCGTCATCTTGGTCTGGGCGATCGCGCGGTCGCCCGCGACCTCGATGGCCGAGCCGCCGAGGAAGTGCAGGATGCTCACGCCCTTGGCCCAGCCCTCCTTGGTGACGCGGATGAATTCCGCAAACGGGCCCTGGAACCAGGTGGCCATCATCACACCTTCCGGATGCCAGACGGTGGCGAAGCGCTCCCAGTCGCCGGCGTCGCGCCAGACGGCCCAACGCTCCACCATCTGGCGGATCTGCAGTTCGTCGTTGAATGTATTGCTCATGCCTCTTCCTTCTCGATCAAAAACAAAAAATCAGGGGGCCGCGTAGTCGACCTGATAGCGTGCGATCCGCAGATCGGCCACCTCCTGCTTGACGCGCAGGTGCTCGGGATGCTCCGCATAGGCGTCGAGCGCGGCCTGGGTTTCAAATTCGCTGTACAGCACCACATCGCAGGCATAGTCGATGCGGCTGCTGTCCACGCCGATCTCCAGATGCAGCAGACCCGGGATGCGACCGCGCAGGCTCTCGAAGCTGCGCTTGAGGCGCTCAGCGCCATGCGCCTTCTCGGCTGGCGTGGCGCCACGCACGTTCCACATGACAATGTGCTTGATCATGTTCCTCGTCATCTCAGGCGGTAGGCGGAAAGCCGGCCTTCTGCGGCCAGAGGTTGGCGAAGGCGTGGACGGTGGTGCCGGCATAGAGCCCGGCCTTGGTGAAGGGCTCGTCGGCCAGCCAGGCGTGGGCCGCGTCGCGGCTGGGGAAGTCGATCACCAGCAGGCTGCCCAGCATGGTCTGACCGTCGTCGTGAACGAAGGGGCCGGCGAAGGCGATGCGATCAGCCATGGCGCCGAGGTAGGCCTTGTGCTCCGGGCGCACGCGCTGACGCAAGGCGCCATGGTCGGGCTTGTCGATGAGGATGAAAGCAAACAGCATGGGAGTTTCCTTGAGGTCTACATCCGCGCCAGCCAGGTGGACAGGCCCGGAAAGCTCACAAGCAGCACCAGCATGAGCACCATGGCCAGCACGAAGGGGAAGGTGCCGGCGAAGATGTCGCGGATGGTGATGCGCGTGTCATTGAGCGCCGACTTGACGGTGTAGACCGAGACGCCGAACGGGGGGGTCAGCAGGCCGATCTCCACCGCCACCACGGTGATCACGCCGAACCACACGATGTCCATGCCGAAGCTGCGGGCGATGGGCAGCACGATGGGCAGCATGATGAGCATGATGGAGACCGAATCGATGATGCAGCCCATGGCGATCACGATGACCAGGTAGGCGGCAAGAAAGCCCGTCGGTCCCCAGCCCATGGCCGTGATGCCTTCGGTGACGGCTGCGGGCATGCCGGTGAGCGCCAGCATGCGGCTGTAGAGCATGGCCGAGATGATCAGAAAGAGTACCGAGACCGAGACGTAGCCGGTTTCAGTCAGCACGCTCCAGAGCTTCTTCCAGTCCAGGCGGCGGCGCAGCAGCGCGATGACCAGCGCGCCGGCCGCACCCACGGCGCCGGCCTCGGTGGGCGTGAACAGGCCGCCGTAGAGCCCCCCGAGCACCAGGGTGATGAGCAGCAGGATGGGCAGGAACTTGCGCGCGGCGCTGCCCCAGGTCTCGTGGTGCCCGTCGCTGCGGGTGATGTCGGCCGGGTTCTCCATGATCATGGCCGGCCGCAGATAGGCCATGCCCACGATGAGCAGACCGAAGCCCGTGGCCAACACCATGCCCGGGATGATGCCCGCAATGAACATGCGACCCACCGACTCCTCGGCCAGCACGCCGTAGATGATCATGAGCAGTGAGGGCGGGATCAGCATGCCCAGCACCGAGGAGCCCGCCACCACGCCCACGGCGAAGCGGCGCGTGTAGCCGTGGCGGATCATCTCGGGCACGGCCACCTTGGTGAAGACCGAGGCCGAGGCGATGGAGATGCCGGTGATGGCCGCGAAGACCGCGTTGGCGCCCACCGTGGCCAGGCCCAGACCACCGCGGATGCGACGCATCAGCCACTGGAAGACGTCAAAGGTGTCGCGCCCCACCCGGCTCACACTGACCAGCATGCCCATGAGCACGAAGAGCGGGATGACACCGAAGAGGTAGTCACGGATGGCGTCGTTGGCCGAAGCTGCCACGAAGCGTGCGGCAACGTCGGGCGACTTGATCAACGCCACGCTGACGAAGGACGTGACGATGAGCGCCACCCCGATGTGCATGCCGAAGTAGATGCCGGCCAGCATGAGCACGATGGCCAGCAGGCCGATCTGCAGATCAGACATGGCGGCTCTCTTTCAGGTCCTGGACCACAAGCAGCAGGTACTGCACGGCGGCCAGCGCGGCCCCCACCAGCACCACGGCGCGCATGGGCCAGGTCGGGAAGGTGAACACGCCCTCGACCCCGAGGTACTCGTTGTCGGCCCAGGCACGTTGCAGGGGCGGCCAGGTGGCGTAGGCGATCACGGCGCAGGCAAAGACGCCGGCCAGAGAGAACAGCGCACGCAGGCGCCGGCCTGCCCGCGGACGGCGGGTGATGTAGGGGTCGATGAACAGGTCCGCACGCGACATGCGGCCATGCCGCAAGGTGGCCGGCAGCTGCAGGAAGACGATGATCACGATGCTCGTGGCCACGAGTTCGGCGACACCATCGATGGGTCGGTTGGCCAGATCGCGCAGCAGCACGTCGGCACACATCAGCAGCATGACCGCACCGATCAGCACCGAACCGGCGGCGTTGAGCGCATCGATCAGGCGACCGAACCAGCTGTCAGGCGCAGACGGCGGCGGCGCGGACTCGAGGTCCGTGTTGGCTTCGTAGGACATGTGTTTCCTGCTGCCACCACCTCAAGGGTGGCAGCAGTTTTCAAGAGCGTCAGAGATCAAAGTTCCTTGTCCCAGTCACGCACGGGCTTGACGCCACGCTTGCGCAACTCGTTCATGTAGGTACTCACGATGTCCTTGGCCGGGCCCTTCGAGGCATTGGCCTTGACCCAGTCGGCCGCGAGGTTGGGCATGGTCTTGACCCAGGTGGCGCGCTCGGCCGCGCTGAGTTCGCTGATCGTCACCGGCACGGCCTGCTTGGCACCTACTTCGGCCATGGTCTTGAGCGCACCCTGGTAACGCTGCATCAGCGTCTCACCCAGCGCGCGCGAGTATTCCTTGCCCACGTCCTTGACGATCTTCTGCACCTCGGGCGGCAGCTTGGCGTAGCTGTCCTTGTTCATGGCCATGCCGCCGATGTAGAGCGCGCCGATGTTGACCTTGGTGACGTAGGGCGCCACCTCGTAGATCTTGTTAGGCAGGATGCCGGTGGAGATGGACACCGTGCCGTCGGACACGCCGCTCTGGATGTCGGTGTAGTAGCTGGTCAGCGAGCCGTCCACGGGCACGGCACCCGAACCCTTGAGCCACAGACCGATGGAGCCGGGTGCGGAAATCTTGCGGCCCTTGAGGTCGGCATAGGCGTTGACCGGCGTCTTGGTAAAGAGGTGGTAGGTGTCCACGCCGGTGGCGCCAAGGAAGACCATGTTGTTGCGGTCCCATTCGCGCTGGAGCGCCGGCACGTTCTCGTTCATCGCGTTGGCCACGTCCAGGATGACGCGCACATCGTCCGTGGTGAAGGGCGTGACGGTGCCGAACTGCGACAGCGGCATCTTGGCGGCTTCGAGGTTGTGGAAGACCCAGCCGATGTCGGTCACGCCCTGCTCCACGCTGGTCAGCGTGGCGTTCATCTTGTAGAGCTGGCCGCCATAGGCCTCGCGCCACTCGATCTTGTAGCCCTTGCCCAGGGCCTCGACGCGCTTGTTGACCTCGGGCACGAAGAGCGTGCTCATCAGCCCGACCCAGGGCAGCACCACGGGGTGGCTCGATGCGATGGTGAGCTTGAAGGTCTGCTGGGCCTGGGCCGGCATGAGCGCCGTGGCAGCCAGGGCGGCGGCGCACAGGGCGCCCTTGATCATCTGTCGTTTTTGCATGTCTGTCTCCTCGGTTGTAGGTAGGGTCGTGATCGCTCTGCGGCGATCTCTCACTTCTTCGGGTTGAGCACGAAGTCGAATTCAAGCAGCCAGCTTCCGTCAGCCTGTTGCACCCAGTCGGCCACCAGGGACTGGCGCACGCCGAAGACGGCGTCCGAGTCGAGGTACTGGTCGCCATCGCGGAAGACGTGGGTGATCAGGGTCTCGTAGCCCTCGGCCTTGATCATGAAATGCAGGTGGGCCGGGCGCCAGGGGTGGTTTCTGCTGGCGCGCAGCATCTCGCCGACCGGGCCGTCGGTGGGGATGGGGTAAGCCTCGGCCACGATGGTGCGGAAATCGAAGCTGCCGTCGGCGCGGGCCTGCAGCACGCCCCGCGCCTGTGGATGGACCAGCTCGGCGTACTGCACGTCGTAGTTCCCGTCGGCGTCGGCCTGCCAGACCTCGATGGTCGCGTTCGGTACGGGCTGGCCGTCCAGGCCGCACACGGTGCCACGCACCACGCAGGGCTGGCCGCTGGCGCCATTGGCCACGTCGTCGCCGTTCTCGTACCTCGGCGCGCCTTCCACATAAAAGGGACCGAAAACCGTGGCCTCGGTGCAACCGGCCGGCTTCTTGTTGTTCATGGCCACGGTCAGCATCGACAGGCCCAGGGTGTCGGACAGCAAGATGAACTCCTGCCGCTTGTCATCACACATATGGCCGGTGCGGGTCAGGAAATCGATGCCCTGGAACCACTCGGCCTCGGTGAGCTGGGTCTCGCGCGCGAAGGCGTGCAGATGCTGGATCAGGCTGGTCAGGATCTCCTTGAGGCGGGGATCGGGCGTCTTCGAGAAGCGCTCGATCACGGCCTGGGTGATGGTGTCCTCGTTGAGGTTGCGCATGCGCGGGTCTCCTGCGGGTTCTCTCTATCCGGTGGACTGTAAAAGTCCTCGACAATTTGGGGAAGCGCGCTGCCGCAAATGACTTTTCCGCGCAGCGAAATAAACCCGGACTACAGTACCGGGCAGGAGACCCCGTGGACCGCTTCGCAGAAATCCAGCTCTTTGTTCAGGTGGCCGAGACCGGCAGCCTGAGCCGTGCCGCCGAAGCGCTGGGTCTGTCCAATGCCGCCGCCAGCCGCCACCTGCAGGCCCTCGAAGACCGGCTGGCCGCCCGCCTGGTGGAGCGCAACACGCGCCGACTTTTCCTCACCGACACCGGCCAGGAGTTTTTCAGCCGCGCCAAGACCCTGCTGGCCGACCTCAAGGACGCCGAAGACGCCGTCAACGCCAGCACGCTCAACCCCACAGGCACACTGCGCATCACGGCCTCGTTGTCCTTTTCCATGCAGCACATTGCGCCGTTGCTACGCGAGTACACGCAGCGCTACCCCAACGTCAGCGTGCACGTGGAGGCGGCCAACCGCTACCTGGACATCATCGACAACAACATCGACGTGGCCATCCGCACGCGCGAGTTCGAGCCGGACTCCAACATCACCGTGCGGCGTCTGGCCGCCACGCGCCGCATCCTGGTCGCCGCGCCGCGCTACCTGGCGCGGCACGGCCGCCCCCAGGTGCTGGAAGACCTGCAGCAGCACCAGCTGCTGATCTACACCCACGCCAACAACCCCAACGAGCTGCGCTTCACGCGCGACGGTGAGACCACGGCTGTGCACGTCAAGGGACTGCTCGAATCGAACGACGGCCAGATCCTGCGCGCGGCCGCGCTCGACGGCCTGGGCATCCTGGTGCAGCCCGCCTACATCGTCTACGAAGACATGGTGGCCGGCCGCCTGGTCCCCGTGCTCGACGACTGGGACCTGCCGCGCCTGACCATCAACCTCGCCTACCCCAGCCGCAAGCACCTCTCGGCCAAGGTGCGCACCTTCATCGACTTCATGGCCGAGCACTTCGCGCGCATGAACCACGAGCAGAAGTGGACCGGCCGTTTCGGCGTGAGCTGAAAGCTCAACGGCCTGTCGATCCCGGTCCGATGGACTGGACCGCATCTGCATACGCCGCCAGCGGGCCGTAGAGGGCCGCAGCGGCGGACTCGCCAATTTCACGCACCAGTTCGCGCTCGGCCTTGCGCAAGGCCTTGCCGAAATCGGCCAGCCACAGCCGCCCCTGCGCCGTGAAACGCACCACGCGCGCGCGCGCATCGGCCGGATCGGCCTCGCGCAGCACCAGGCCCAGTTGCTCGCACTGGTCGATCAGCTCGGTCATGGCCGCATTGGTCATGCGTGCGCGGCGCGCCAGCTCGGTGATGCGCGTGCCCTCCAGGTCCAGGTGGCGGGTCAAGTTCACGTGCGAGAGCCGGGTCTGCGTGTAGCCGGCCTGCTCCATCAAGGCCAGCACCCGGGTCTCGAAACGGATCAGGGCATTGCCGAGGATGCGGCCCGCGTTGTGCAGGCGCCAGCCATCGACGGCGGGCTTGCGGACAGCGGACGTCTTTTTCGCTACACTCACGATACTTTGGTTACCTAACTAAATAGGGGTTGCAATGACGGCACCATTATCGTCCCGGGCTGCGGGCAGTGACACCACGACCTCCACCGAGGTGCTGATCGCCGGCGGCGGCCCTTTCGGCCTGATGCTCGCACTGGAGCTCGGCAAGCGCGGCGTGCGCTGCCTGCTGGTCGAGCCCAAGCCGGGCACGGCCTTCAACCCGCAGGCCAACGCCACCCAGGCCCGCACCATGGAGCACTTCCGGCGTCACGGTTTTGCCGACGCGGTGCGCGCCCAGGGCCTGCCGCCCGACCATCCGACCGACATCGCCTACTTCACGCGCTACTGCGGCCACGAGCTCGCACGCCTGCAGCTGCCCACGGCCGCGCAAGCGGGCCAGGCCGTCAAATCCATGGGCGGTTCCTGGAGCACAGCCGAGCTGCCGCACCGCGTCTCACAGAAGTTCGTCGAGGCCATCCTGCTGGAACAGGCCCGCCAGCTGCCCGGCGTGCCGTTGATGCACGGCTGGGCACTGGACGACTTCGAAGACAACGGAACCTGCGTGCGGGCAAGCATCCGCTCGCTGGACAACGGCGCAGTTCGCAGTGTGCAGGCGGCCTACCTCGTGGGTGCGGACGGTGCGCGCAGCGCGGTACGCCAGCGTCTGGGCATCGCCTGGGGCGGTGCCACGGGCTTCAAACGCGACTTCATGGGCGGCAGGATGTTTGCCGTCTATCTGCGCGCCCCGGCCTTCCATGACGTCTTTCCGCATGCGCGCGCCTGGATGTATGTCTCGGTCAATCACCGTCGGCGCGCCTTCATGGCCTCGGTGGACGGCCGCACCGAATTCGCCTTCCATGCAGCGGTGCACGAAGGCGAGGATGCGGACGCCTGGACCGCCAACGACGCGCGTCGCATCTTCGCCGAGGCCATGGGTCGCGAGATCCCCATCGAGGTGTTGTCGGTGCTGACCTGGACCGCAGGCCACGCCCTGGTGGCCGAACGCTTCCAGCAGGGTCGCGTCTTCATCGGCGGCGACGCGGCCCATCTGTTCACGCCCACGGGTGGCTTGGGCTACAACACCGCGGTGGAAGATGCCGTCAACCTGGGCTGGAAGCTCGCCCATGTGCTGCAGGGCCGGGCGCCGCGGCAACTGCTCGACAGCTACGAGACCGAGCGCCGGCCGCTGGCACAGCGCAACACGGGCTATGCACGCCAGTTCGCCGACAGCGTGGGCCTGTTTGCGGCCACGCCGGAACTCGAGGCCGACACGCCCACCGGCGCAGCCGCACGCGCAGCCGCCAGCGAGCATCTGAACCGCCACGTCCGGCTGGAATTCAACATCCCCGGTGTGACCTTCGGCGGACGCTACGACGGCTCGCCCCTGATCGTGCCCGACGGCAGCCAGCCGCCGCCCGACACGGCCAACAGCTACACGCCCACGGCCTGCCCGGGCGGGCGCCCGCCACACGCCTGGCTGGCCGACGGGCGCTCGCTCTACGACAGCTTGCACTTCGAATGGACACTGCTCGCACTCGGCCCCCAGGCGCCGGACACAGCGCCCTTCGCACAGGCGGCGCGAACGATGGGCCTGGACCTGCGCGTGGTGCGCCATGAGGCGCCCGAGCTGCATGCGCTCTACGAGGCGCCACTGGCCCTGATCCGGCCGGACCAGATCGTGGCCTGGCGCGGCCACGACGCTGATGCAGCGGCCTCCGTGCTGGAACGCGCCAGCGGACAGGTGCCGACCGGCGCATGAAAAAAGGGCCTCACGGCCCCTTTCTCTTTCGCGACGAGCGCGGCTCAGACCAGACGCAGGTCGACAACGATGTTGCCGCGGGTGGCGTTGGAGTAGGGGCAGACCTTGTGGGCGGTGTCCACCAGATCCTGCGCCACGGCGCGGTCCATGCCCGGCAGGCTGATCGCCAGACGCGCGGCAATGCCGAAACCCTGAGGGATGGGGCCGATGTCCACTTCGGCGTCGATGGCCGCATCAGCGGGCACAGCGATCTTCTTCATGCCGGCCACGTGCTTGAGCGCGCCCATGAAGCAGGCCGAGTAGCCAGCCGCGAACAGCTGCTCGGGGTTGGTCGCACCGCCGGCGCCGCCCATGGCCTTGGGCGGGGACAGCTTGACGTCGAGCAGGCCGTCGTCGCTGGTGGAACGGCCGTCGCGGCCACCCGTGGTGTGGGCCTTGGCGGTGTAGACAACTTTTTCGAGGATGGTGGGCATGGTGAGCTCCTGGTGGTGGTTGAGGGAAAGGGAACTGGAAACTCAGGCCTGCAGGCGATCGCGCAGCTGCTGGACCTGGCGGGTCAATGCGCCCAGCTCAGCCTGGGTGCCCTGCATGGCTTCGAACATGCAGCCGGGGATGGGCGCGGCCTTGGTCTTGAGCTTGCGCCCGGCAGCGGTCAGCTGGATCAGTACGCGGCGCTCATCGGCCACGTCACGCAGACGGCTGATGTAACCCGCGGCTTCCAGCCGCTTGAGCAAAGGCGTGAGCGTGCCCGAATCGAGATGGAGGCGTTCTCCGACCTCGGAGACGGTCAGCCCGTCGCGCTCCCACAGCACGAGCATGGTCACGTACTGCGGGTAGGTCAGCCCTAGCGCATCCAGATGCGGCTTGTAGGCCTTGGACATGGCGTGCGAGGCGGAATAGAGCGCAAAGCAGAGCTGGCGATCGAGCTGCAGCATCTGGTCGGGGGTGAACGTCTTGTTCGGCATGGGCTGAATTATTGATGACAATTAAATTGTGTGTAATTTATAAATGAATAGCCCTCAGTTGATCCAGGTCATGCCAAGCCCATGCGCCAGCGCCTGATACCCATTGGGGTTTGTATGATCGAGCCATCCCCGCACCCACGGCCATGTCCTCATCTCCCCCCACCCCATCCATCGCAACGTTGTGGCGGATGACGCGCCCGGGCTTTCTGCTCATCACCGTGGTGGCCTGTCTGCTGGGTATCGCCATTGCTGCCGCCTGCGGCCATGGCCCTCACATCACCAGCGCCCTGGCCACGACCTTGCTGGCCTGCATGGCCCATGCGGCCGGCAATGTGCTCAACGACTACCACGATGCCCTCAACGGCGCCGACGCCGCCAACACCGGGGGCCTGCATCCATACACGGGCGGCGCCGGGCTGATCCAGCGCGGCGAGGTCACGCGCGGGCAGACCCGCGAGCTGTTCCGCCTGCTCGCCTTCCTGCTGGCGGCGGCGGGCCTGCTGCTGGCCGTGAAGACCACGGGCTGGGTCATCGTGCTGGGCCTGGCGGGCCTGCTGCTGCTCTGGGCCTACTCCGCGCCGCCACTGGCCTTGATGACGCGTGGCCTGGGTGAGCTGGTGGTCGCCCTGGTCTGGTCGTTGGTGGTGATCGGCGCCGACGCGGTCCAGCGTGGCACGGTCTTCATCATCCCCGTGCTCACCTCGGTGAGCTTCGCGCTGCTGGTCGCCAACATCCTGCTGATCAACGGCCTGCCGGACGCCGTGGCCGATGCGCAGGTGGGCAAGCGCACGCTGGCGGTACGGCTGGGGCCGCGTGGCACGGCCCTGGCCTATCTGCTCATCGGCTGTCTGGCGCACCTCTGGCTGGCGGGCGGCGTCTGGCTGCTGTACCAGCCCGAGCCCGCACTCTGGGGTCTGCTGTCCCTGCCCCTGATGCTGGTCGCAGCCTGGCAGCTGTGGCGGCACGCCCTGGCGCCGCAGGGCCTGCGGCCGGCCATCGTGCTGACGATCGCCACCGCCCTGGTGCACGGGCTGGCCATGACGGCGGGCTTCGCCGCCATGGTGCTCGGCTGAGGGAACGCGCCGGCCCTTTGATCCACATCAGTGCCAGCCGCCGCGGCGATGGCAGGATGGCGCTGCGCCCCTCGGGCGACACGGAGTCCCCATGAAACTGATCCAGGATCTGTTCTTCACCGATTACGGCCTCATGAGCATCATCGGCATTGCCTTCATGCTCGGCATGGCGGTGTTCTTCATCCGCCTGTTCACGCGTGGCCCGAAGTCCTGACTACTCCGGCCGCGCACCCTCCCAGGCGTTCTGCAGCAGCTCGCGGATGGCCGCGCGCTCCAGCGGACGCGGGTTGGGGTACTGGTTCTGCAGCGCGATCTCGCAGGCCCGGTCCAGATCGGCCGCCTGCACGCCGAGTTCGCGCAGGGCCACGGGGGCACCATTGTTCTTCGCGAGGTCGTAGACGGCCTGGGCCGCCGAGGCGCCGCCCAGCGCGCGCCGGATGCGCGCCATGGCCTGGGGCGCGTGCATGCTGTTGTAGGCCAGGGCGTGCGGCAGCACGATGGTGTGGGTCTCGGCATGCGGCAGGTTGAAGCTGCCGCCCAGGGTGTGACAAAGCTTGTGGTGCAGTGCCATGCCCACGTGGCCCAGCACGGTGCCGCAGAGCCAGGCGCCGTAGAGCGCGTCGCCACGGGCATCGACGTCGCGCGCATCCTTCACGATGGCCGGCAGTGCGCGGCCGAGCGCGGCAATGCCCTCCTCGGCCATCAGGTCCATGATGGGGTTGTGGTCCACGGCGTACAGGCCTTCGGCCGCGTGCGCGATGGCATTGATGCCGCTGGTGACACTCAGGCCCACCGGCAGGCTCAGCGTGAGCTCGGGGTCATAGATCACGGTACGCGGCAGCACACGCAGGTCGCGCCCGGTCTTCTTGAGGCCGCCTTCGGTCAGGCCGTAGATGGGCGTCATCTCGGAGCCGGCATAGGTGGTGGGAATGGCCAGGATGGGCAGGCCCGAATCGAGCGCGATGGCCTTGCCCAGGCCCGTGGTGGAGCCGCCGCCGATGGCGACCGCACAGTCGGCGCCGAGCTGGCGGGCCACCTCACGCGCCTCGCGCGCGGTCTCCAGCGGCACGTGCATGACGGCGCGGTCGTACACGCCGGCCGCGCGCGCACCCAGCATGCCGGCCACCTTCTCGGCCGAAGCGCGTTGCTCGGGCGTGGACAGCACCAGGGCTTTTTTCGCGCCCAGGGCATCGATCTCCCGGGCCAGCTGCGACAGGGAACCCGCGCCAAAGATGACGCGCGCGGGCTGGGCGGTATAGACAAAGGGCAACAAATCTCGACTCCGGCTCAGGGATCAGGGTGTGCCGGGCAGGCGCGCGTCCTGCTCCAGCACCTTGAGGATGGCAGCATAGTCTTCCTGCCCCAGCCCGCGCGTCAGTGCCTCGTGCATGAGGCCTCGGGTCATGGTGGTCTGCGGCAAGGGTGCATCAACGGCGCGGCCAGCGCCGAGGATCAGATCCAGGTCCTTGATCATCTGCTCGACGGTGAAGGTGGGCGTGAAGTCGCGCTGCGCCAGCTGCATGGACTTGGCCTTGAGGATGGGCGAGGCCACGGCACTGGCCGTGAGCACCTGCCACATGGCCTGCCAGTCCAGCCCGCCCTTGCGGCCCAGGGTCAGGGCCTCGGCCAGCATGGCGCTGGTCTGCGCGATCATCAGGTTGACGACCAGCTTCATCAGGCGCGCCTGCTCGGCATCGCCCAGGTAGAACTGGGTCGGGCCCAGGCGTTCGAGCAGGGGCAGCATGCGGTCGTAACCCGCGCGCGGCCCCGAGGCCAGCACCGTGAGCTGGGCCGCCTCGGCCATCTTGTTGTTGCCCGAGACAGCGCAGCGCACGTAGACGATGCCCCGGGCCTCCAGCACCTGGGCCACCTGGGCCGAGGCCTGGGGTGACACCGTGCTGGTATCCACATAGGTGGTGCCGGGCCGTGCCGCGCCGGCCAGCACGGCAGCCACCGTGCGCAACGCGCCATCGTTGGGCAGCGAAGAGAAGATCACATGGGCCGCGGCCATGGCCTGACGTTCTTCTTCGGCCACCGCCAGGCCCTGCTGGCGCGCGAGCGCGAGGCGCTCAGCGCTGGGGTCACCGACGGTGAGTTCATGGCCGGCTGCGGCCAGATGGCCCGCCATGGGCAGGCCCATCTTGCCGACGCCACAGAAATGGATCTTCATGGCAAGGGTCTCCCGGTCATCACCTTTTCGAACCAACGATCGTCATCGTCCGTGCAGTGTTGAACAAAGCGCGCCCCGATACAAGACGGGGCGGGGAAATCAGTTTTCCGATGCGCGAAAAAAGCCGGGCGAAGCCCGGCTTGCCGAGGGTAGCCCCTCAGAGCCTGCCTCGGGCCGGAACTTGTGAAGAAATCGTAGCGAGCGGCCCGAGCGCAAGGCGGACGGAGCACAGCCACCGGAACGTACTTCCTGTACGTGAGGATGGCGCGCACCGCCCAACGCGGCGATCGGGTTGCGCAGTAGATTTATTCACAAGTTCTCAGACGCGCTCGAGGATCACCGCAATACCCTGCCCCACACCGATGCACATGGTGCACAGCGCGTAGCGGCCTCCTGTCCGGTGCAATTGGTTCACAGCGGTCGTGGCCAGACGCGCGCCCGAGGCCCCCAGCGGGTGGCCCAGCGCGATGGCGCCGCCGTTGGGGTTGACGCGCGGATCGTCGTCGCGCACCCCCAGCTGGCGCAGCACCGCCAGACCCTGGGCGGCGAAGGCCTCGTTGAGTTCGATCACGTCCATCTGCGCGATCGTGAGCCCGGTCAGGGCCAGGACCTTCTGCGTGGCCGGCGCGGGACCGATGCCCATGATGCGCGGGGCCACACCGGCCACGGCCATGCCCACCACGCGTGCGCGCGGCGTCAGGCCATGCTTTTTCGCAGCCGCCTCGTCGGCCAGCAACAAGGCACAGGCACCGTCGTTCACACCCGAGGCATTCCCCGCCGTCACCGTACCGCCTTCGCGCACGATGGGCTTGAGCTTGGCCAGGGCCTCCAGCGAGGTCTCACGCGGGTGCTCGTCCTTGCTCACGACAATGGCCTCGCCCTTTTTCTGCGGGATGGTCACGGGTGTGATCTCGGCATCGAAAAATCCGGCCTTCTGCGCGGCCACGGCCTTGAGCTGCGAGGCCAGGGCCATCTGGTCCTGGTCGGCGCGGTTGATCCTGTACTCGTCGGCCACGTTCTCGGCCGTCTCGGGCATGGAGTCCGTGCCGTACTTCTGCTTCATGAGCTTGTTGACGAAGCGCCAGCCGATGGTGGTGTCGAAGATCTCGGCGCTGCGGCTGAAGGCGCTTTCGGCCTTGCCCATCACAAAGGGCGCGCGGCTCATGCTCTCCACACCACCGGCGATCATCAGCGACGCCTCACCCGACTTGATGGCGCGCGCCGCGCTGCCCAGCGCGTCCAGCCCCGAACCGCAGAGTCGGTTCACGGTGGAGGCCGCCACCTCGGGCGGCAGACCGGCCAGCAGGGCCGACATGCGACCCACGTTGCGATTGTCCTCGCCGGCCTGGTTGACGCAGCCATAGATCAGGTCGCTCAGGGCGGCCCAGTCGACCTTGGGGTTGCGCGCCATCAGCGCGGCAATGGGGATGGCACCGAGGTCGTCGGTACGTACGCTGGAAAGCACGCCGCCGTAGCGGCCGAAGGGGGTGCGAATGGCGTCGCAGATAAAGGCCTGGTTCATGTTTGTTCCTTGTCTTGTCTCATTGCGCGATCGGCAGGCCGATCATCTTTTCCAGTTCGGCGTGCGTGAGTCCGTCCACCACATCGACGAGCTTGAGCCCCTGCGGCGTGCAGTCCAGCGTGCAGACGTCGGTGTAGACACGCTTGACGCAGGCGATGCCCGTCAGCGGGTAGCTGCAGGCCTGCACGATCTTGCTTTCGCCCTGCTTGGTCAACAGGTCCATCATGACCCAGGTCTGTCTGGCGCCGACGGCCAGGTCCATCGCGCCGCCCACGGCAGGGATCGCGTCCTTCTCGCCCGTGTGCCAGTTGGCCAGGTCACCCGTGGCACTGACCTGGAAGGCCCCGAGCACGCAGATGTCCAGGTGCCCGCCGCGCATCATCGCGAAGCTGTCGGTGTGGTGGAAGTAGGAGCCGCCGGGCAGCAGCGTGACCGGCTGCTTGCCCGCATTGATGAGGTCGTAGTCCTCATCGCCCGCGGCCGGCGCCGGGCCCATCCCCAGCAGGCCGTTCTCGCTGTGCAGCAGCACCTCGCGTGTCTTGGGGATGTGGTTGGCCACCAGCGTGGGCTGGCCGATCCCGAGGTTGACCACCGCGCCTTCGGGGATGTCCTGGGCCACACGCGCGGCCAGCTGGTCTTTGCTACGTTTTTGATAGCTCATCTCATGCCGCCTTCTTGAAACCACCAGCCTGCGTGGCCTGGCGTTGGATCTTCACGATCCTGCTCACGTAGATGGCCGGCGTCACCACGGCCTCGGGGTCCAGCGCGCCCAGCTCCACGATCTCGTGCACGCTGGCGATCGTCTGCTGGCAGGCCATGGCCATGCTGGGGCCGAAGTTGCGCGCGGTCTTGCGGTAGGTCAGGTTGCCCCAGCGGTCCCCGCGCTCGGCCTTGACCAGGGCGACGTCACCGTGAATCGGAGATTCGAGCACATAGCCCTTGCCATCGATCACACGCGTCTCCTTGCCTTTGGCCAGCTCCGTGCCGTAACCCGTGGGCGTAAAAAAGCCGCCGATGCCCGCGCCCGCGGCGCGGATGCGTTCGGACAGATTGCCCTGGGGCACGAGTTCGAGCTCCAGCTTGCCGCTCCGGTAGAGGCCGTCGAAGACGAAGCTGTCGGCCTGGCGCGGGAAGCTGCAGATGATCTTGCGCACGCGGCCCGTGGCCAGCAGCGCGGCCAGGCCGGTGTCGCCGTTGCCGGCGTTGTTGTTCACCACCGTGAGGTCTTTCGCGCCCTGCGCGATCAAGCCGTCGATGAGCTCCAGCGGGATGCCCGCCGTTCCGAAGCCGCCGATCATGACGGTGGACCCGTCCTTGACGCCGGCCAGCGCCTCGGCCACCGAGGTCGCGATCTTGTTGATCATGGAGATGCTCCTGTTCCGAAGTCTTCAATGTTCGTATATCGAACATTTGTTCGTATAATGAATTCTAGAGCAAACCGAAAACCTTGCCGATGCCCCCCGTCACCCCCGCGACCTCACCTCAGCCCGGCGACAGCTATGTGCAGTCCTTCGCGCGCGGGCTGGAGGTGATCCGCTCCTTCAGCGCACAGGCCCCCGAGCAAACCCTCAGCGAAGTCGCCACGCGCACCGGGCTCACGCGCGCTGGCGTTCGCCGCATCCTGCTCACGCTGCAGACCCTGGGCTATGTGGACAGCGACGGCAAGCACTTCCGCCTGACGGCGCGCATCCTCGATCTGGGCTTTGCCTACCTGTCCTCCCTGCCCATCTGGAATCTGGCCGAGCCCGTGATGGAAGCCCTGGTGGACGAGGTCAAGGAATCGAGTTCGGCCGCCGTGCTCGAAGGTACGGACATCGTCTACGTGCTGCGTGTGCCCACGCACAAGATCATGAGCATCGGCCTGGGCGTGGGCTCGCGCCTGCCCGCCTGGTGCACCAGCATGGGCCGGGTGCTGCTGGCCGGGCTGGACGACGACGAGGTGCTGCGCCGCCTCAAGGCAGCGCGACCCAAGGCCCTGACCAAACACACGGTGACCGATGTGGACACGCTCTTGTCCCGGGTGCAGCAGGTACGCCGCCAGGGCTGGAGCCTCGTGAACC
The DNA here is from genome assembly GCA_946481355.1 of uncultured Curvibacter sp. Next base: position 3,513 of record CAMLNH010000004.1, on the reverse strand, counting down.
AGGAACTCGAAGAAGGCCTGATCTCGCTGGCCGCGCCCATCTGCGACCGCAGTGGCCGCGTGATCGCCGCGCTCAACCTCAGCGGTCAGGCCAACCGTACCAGCGCCAAGGTCGCGCAGGAAACCCTGCTGCCCGCGCTGCAGCGCGCGGCGCGCACGATCTCGCAGCGGCTGGGATAATCAGCGCTTCTTCAGGACTCTTTCCATGATGTTCCAGCCTTCCCAGGCCGATGTGCGCCGCTTTTTCTGTGGCGTCTATGCCAAGTCCCGCACCGACCAGCCCCTGGAAGCCATCGAGCTGCTGGCCAGCCAGTGGATCAACGAACACCCCGAGTACCACGCCGAATTCGCGGACGTGGACGCAGCGCTGGCCAACATGGCCCGGGCCGAGTCCGGGCGCGAGAACCCTTTTCTGCACCTGTCCATGCACCTCTCGATCAGCGAGCAGTGCAGCATCGACCAGCCGCGCGGCATCCGCCAGGCCGTGGAGCTGCTGGCCGCCAAGCGCGATGACCTGCACGCCGCCCACCACGAGGTCATGGACTGTCTGGGTCGCATGGTCTGGGAGAGCCAGCGCGCGGGCCGGCCGCCCGATGGCGCGGCCTATATCGACTGCGTGCAGCAGCGCGCCACACGTGACTGACCTCCCGGCGCTGCTCAGGGCCCGGCCTGCTGCCGGACGGCCTGCTCATAGGCGCGACGCATCTCGTCCATCTTCTTGGCCGCCAGTGCAGTGAACTCCGGACCCAGGTCGGAGACTTGCCCGGCCTGATACTGGGCTACCTTGCGTGCATAGGCCGCCTTGATTTCCTCGCTGGTCGCGTCCGGTCCTACTTCCAGCACTTCATGCCAGGCCGCTGAACTGGTAGCTGGGTCACTGGCCTGAGGGATCCCAGTAGACCGGTCCCGCATGGCAACCAGCAGAAATTTCGTGGCTCCATATCCCAGGGCAAGCGCCGAGATCAGGATGATCCAGTCCATGCGGGTCAGGTCTTCAAGCATGCCCTTGCTTCCTTGATCAACAGAAGCGTCGCTTCATCTTCAGGAAATTCCTGTGACAGACGAACAAGACGCACCTCATATTCATGGGTCATCAGTTCTCGCAAGTGCTCGTCATGGATGCGGCGGAATCCACGAAGCCCGATGGTCAGGGCAGGGATGTCGTGAGCGCGCCGGTACCATACCCTCTTGCTCAGATTGACGCAGTAGGCTGGAACGAAGAACGATTCGGCAATGAGGGCCACCGTCTGGGCCAGTTCCAGGCCAAGGGCACTCCGGCTCAGAAGCAGCAGGACGGAAGAAGTCAGCCAGAAAAAGAGATGCGTCCCGATCAGCACCCAGACCAGGCTCGCGAAACTGAAGTTGAACGTCGCAATGGCCAGAAACACAGCCACAAAGAGATAGCAATAGCCCCACCAAGCCAAGCCGTTCAGGTGAGGAAGAGCCCGCGCCACCTCGCGCCGGAACAGGCGGTAGTCCCGTGGATCCAGCCGGCCGATACTTCTGGTCGTCAAGACGACGCGCTGGAACAGGTTGAGCGGATTCAGAAAAATCAGATCCCGGCCATTGGCCTCGTTCCTGCTGGACGGCGAGTACCGCCATTGGGCAACGCGTCCGAGGCTCAAATAATCCCCGCCAGCAGGGATCAGGAGGAAATTGTCAAAAACCAGAAATCCTGCAGCGACGGCCCAGAACAGACTGACTTCTGCCGTCATTTCTTACGGCTGATGAGCCGCTTGATGAAAGCCCACGCCGCAGCCAGACCGGCGATCACGGCAAGACCGATGGCCTTCAAACCGCCCTTGCTCGTCGCAACAGCAGCGGCCCCGCCCACCACGAGCGCGCCCAACCCATAGGCGGCCACCTTGTCGCCCTGCTTCCACTCACTGTACTTTTCGCCTGGAACATACTCGAAATTCTTCAAGGCCTTCTTGAAATCCTCCAGGTCTTCGTTCAGCGTATCGGGAGAGGAAACGAGGATGGCCGACGTGTACCCACTTCGACCCAGTATCTTGGTGGTGACATTCACGGTCAGACTCTGGTCTTCATTGCGCAACCGGGTGCCCCACTCCAGGCGTTTGCTTTCGGCGTCGTAGCGAGGCGGGAAGAACCAGCCCTCCAGAATCATCGTGGGGTAGCCGTTCTTTTTGCGCTCTTCATTCCCCACCGCATTGCCTTCCTTCAAGGTCTTGAGCAATGCATCCGCATCAATTTTTTCATCGTCCTTGACATAGCCTTCGGGAGAGAAGCGCAGGATTCCGAACCAGTTTGTTTTCGTCGAAGCGATGGTGTAGGAATTCCCCTGAGGCATGTTTCCTGTCAGTTTCAGAAACTTGTCCGTGTCCGCTGCTGACAGAAAGGTGTAGCCCTCCGTGACCTTGAACTCGGCCTTGTCCGTGAATTTGCCGACCGCCCCCGGCTTGTGCCAGTTCAGCTCCCTCATCTGCTGATCAACAGATGCCTGTTTCTCGGTCTGGCTGGCCAATACGGTTGCTGGCACAGTCACTAGGGCAAGTACAGCTGCAAGTACGAGAGCTTTCATCGTTCCTCCTGAGTTTGGCCAAGTTTAAGTTGGCACCCGGTCAAGCACAATGGGACGGCTCTCGGGTGTTGTTTGTTGTCTCCCGGAAAACCCATCAAGCAAAAAGCCGCTCAATGAGCGGCTTTTTTGTGCGGGGCTGACGAACAGCTCAGCGGAACTTGCTCTGCGGCACGGTCTTGAGTTCACTGGGCAGGCTGCTGACGTAACCCGCCAGTTCCTTGAGCTCGGCATTGCTGAACTGCTTGGCGATGCCGCCCATGATGCCGTTGGCGCGGCCCCAGGTGGCCTGGCCCTCGACCTTGTAAGACTTGAGCGCCACGAAGAGGTAGTCGGCCGGCTGGCCCCCCACCTTGGGATAGCTCGGGTCGATCGGCTTGTTGAAGTTGTCGCCGTGGCAGGCAATGCAGCCACCCTTGTTCAGCAGCTCGGCCACCTTGGCCGAGGGGGCCGGCGCGGCCTTGACGGTGGCGGCACGGCCAGACTTGCCATGGCCTTCGTAGAAGGCGGCCACATCGGCAATGTCCTGCTCGCTCAGGCTGTCGGCGATGGCGCGCATGGAGGGGTGCTTGCGTTCGCCCTTCTGGTAGGCCGTCAGGGCCGAGGCGATGAACTTGGCGTTCTGACCCGAGATCATGGGCACGCGGTGCACCTCGGGGAAGCTGGCCTGGTAGCCAGGAATGCCGTGGCAGCCGATACACATGGCCACCTTGGCCTCGCCGGCCTTGGCATCGCCCTTGACTTCCTGGGCGTGGGCAGAGAACACCGTCGCAGAAGCGACAAGCAGCGAGGAGAGCGTCAGCGACAGATTCTTCATTTTGCGAGGACAATCAGCCCGTGGTGGATCTAGATCAGCTGGACATTATATCTGCCGCCAAACCCCGATTCCCCTGCCCCGAACCCCCGCCGCCCATGAAATTCCCATGTACCACGAACTACGTCGCCACCCAGGACCTGATGCGGTCGGTCAAAGCC
>CAMLNH010000003.1 GCA_946481355.1 uncultured Curvibacter sp. | reverse complement strand
CCCACCAGCACCGCGACCGAGATCGCCATGCAGCGCTCGCCGGCCGAGCCGTAGGCCGCGCCGATCAGGCCGTCCACAGCCTGGTCCAGGTCGGCGTCGGGCATGACCACCATGTGGTTCTTGGCGCCGCCCAGGGCCTGTACGCGCTTACCGTGGCGTGCGCCCGTCTCGTAGATGTAGTTGGCAATCGGCGTGGAGCCGACGAAGCTCACGGCCTTGACGTCCGGGTGTTCGATCAGCGCGTCCACGGCTTCCTTGTCGCCCTGCACCACGTTGAACACGCCGTCGGGCAGGCCAGCCTTCTTGAGCAGCTCGGCCATCAGCAGCGAGGGGCTGGGGTCGATGGGGCTGGGCTTGAGCACGAAGGTGTTGCCCGTGGCAATCGCCACCGGGTACATCCACATGGGCACCATGACCGGGAAGTTGAAGGGCGTGATGCCCGCCACCACGCCCAGGGGCTGGCGCATCGTCCAGTTGTCCATGCCGGTGGAAACCTGCTCGGTGTAATCACCCTTGAGCAGCTGCGGGATGCCGGTGGCGAACTCGAGGATCTCGATGCCGCGCGTGACCTCGCCCTGCGCGTCGGTGAAGACCTTGCCGTGTTCGGCCGTGATCAGGCGCGCGAGCTCGTCGCGGTGCTGGTTCATCAGCTCCAGGAACTTGAAGAGGATGCGCGCGCGGCGCAGCGGCGAGGTGCCGGCCCAGCCCGGGAACGCCGCCTGGGCCGCGGCCACGGCCTTGTCGACCTCGGCCTTGCTGGCCAGCGCGGCCTTGCCGCTCACCGCGCCGGTGGCCGGGTTGTAGACGTCCTGGTGGCGGCCCGAGGTGCCGGCCACGATCTGGCCGGCGATGTAATGCCCGATGGGGGCAAGGTTGCGAGCGTTCATGGCAGGATCTCCTTGGTAAATCAATGAGCTGCAGTCTAGGCCCCGCCCTGGTGCTTGGGAAGCTCGAAATTCTGACCACATTGTTCAATTTAATGAACAATGCTGCCATGAGCAGTGATGACCATACCCTGGCCTATGCCGATCTGCACCTGCTGACCGTGCTGGCCCAGACCCGCAGCTACACCCTGGCGGCACGCCGCCTGGGCGTGTCCAAGGCCTCGGCCAGCATGCGCATCGCCGAACTGGAGCGCACCCTGGGTCTGCCCCTGGTGCGGCGCACGACACGCGCTGTCGGCCTGACGGCAGCCGGCCAACAGCTGGTGGACGACATCGCTGCGGCGTTCGCCCGCATCGAACAGGGCGTGGCGAGCGCCAAGGACCTGGCAGGCGCGCCGCGAGGCCTGGTGCGCGTGAGTGCCCCCGTGGCGCTGGGGCGGCAGCACATCGCGCCCACGCTGCCGGCGTTCAGCCGGGCCTGGCCGGAGATCCGTGTGGAGTTGGATCTGAGCGATCGCCTCGTCAACTTGGCGCAGGAGGGGTTTGACCTGGCCATCCGCCATGCCCAGGCTGCACCGGATACGCAGGTGGCCACGGTGCTGTGCGACACGCGCTCGGTGCTCGTGGCCAGCCCTGATTACCTGGCGCGTGCGGGCGAGCCTCGCCATCCAGCAGAGCTCGCACGGCACCAGTGCCTGCTCTACCTGCGCGGTGTGACGGGCCAGAGCTGGGCCTTCGAAAAAAACACGGGCCGTCGAGCCGCAGACGCGGAGGTCGACCGCGTGGCGGTTGCCGTGGGTGGCCCGCTCAAGGCCAACAACAGCGAGGTGCTACGTGAGGCGGTGCTGGGCGGTCTGGGCATCGCCCTGCTGCCGGACTTTAGTGCGGCCGAGGCCTTGGCTGCCGGTCGCCTGCGGCGTGTGCTGCCGCTCTGGCAACCGCGCGACTTTTTTGGCGAACGCATCTACGCCATCCGCCCCTGGTCGCCGCGACCACCACGAGCCGTGCAGTGCCTGGTGGACCATTTGCGGCGAGCGTTGGGGCCGGGTTTCAAGCTGCCACCCGCCACCTGACGCTGCGTCAGCGCGTCAGGTACCCCATCCACTGCCAGTACGTAGCCCCCAGCAGCAGCACCAGCCCGAACCCGATCACCGTGAGCACGAGCCCCGTGCGCACAAAGTCTTTCACGGTGAAGGTGTCCGTGCCATAAGCCACCATGTTCTGCGGCGCGTTGACCGGCAGGATGAAGCCGAAGCTCACGACGAACTGCAGCAGCATGGTCATGCCCACGAGGTTGATCGGCGCCGCGTCCGGGCCGCCAGCGATCTGCTGCAGCACGCTGATCATGATGGGGATCATGGCCGAGGCCAGGGCGGTGGCACTGGCAAAGCCCAGGTGCACCACGATCAGGAAGAGCGAGAGCAGGGCCAGGATGACAAAGGCCGAGGCGCCGGCCAGGCCCAGGTTGGCGACGATGATGTTGGCCAGCCAGGCTGCGGCCTTGGTCTGCAGCAGGGCCGTGCCCAGGCTGATGCCGGTGCCGAAGAGCACGATGGTGCCCCAGGGAATCTTGGACTGCGCCTGCTTCCAGCCCATGACGCCGATGCCGGGTGTGAACATCAGCGCGATGGCGGCGATGGTGGTGCTCGAGGTGTCGAAGGGGTGCAGCACCTTCTCCGTGGCCCAGAAGCACAGCAGGGTAAGCGTGAGGAGCAGCAGCCGCCACTCGGCGCCCGTCATCGGCCCGAGTGCATGCAGGGCGATGCGGATGGTCTCCTTGCCGCCGGCGATCTCTTCGGTCTCGGGCGGCATCATCTTGATCATCACGAAGTAGAGGGCGATGGACATGAGGATGGACCAGGGCGCGGCGGCGATCAGCCAGTCGCCCCAGGTGATGGTCTGGCCGAAGGCCTTCTCGATGAAGCCGATGGCCACCATGTTCTGCGCCGCCGCGGTCTTGACACCCACGTTCCAGATGGAGGCGGCCTGCGCGGTGGCGATCATCAGCAGGCCGGCAAAGCGCGAGCGTTGGTCCACGCCGAAGGCCAGGATGATGCCCATGATGATGGGCACGAGGCAGGCCACGCGCGCCGTGGTCGAGGGCACGAGGAAGGACAGCACGATGCCGACCAGGATGGCGCCGATGAGCACGCGGTTGGTCCGCGCGCCGACCTTGGAGAGGATGAAGAGGGCGATGCGCTTGTCCAGCCCGGTGATGGTCATGGCGGCCGACAGGAAGCAGGCCGCGGCCACCAGGGCCAGCGCCGTGTTGGCAAAACCGCCGAGCGCCAGTGTGAGCGCGGGACCGGTGCCCAGCAGGGCTTCGGGTTTTGCGGGATTGGGCGCCAGGCCCAGCAGGAAGGCCATGAGCGCGGTGATGAGCACGGCGCTGATGGCGTAGTCCACCGCCTCGGTGACCCAGAGGATGACCGAGAACAACAGCAGGCCCAGCATGATCTGCCCGGCCACAGGCAGGCCCGCGGGCTGAGGCAGCAGCATGACGACGACGAGGCCAGCCAGCGCGGCCAGCAGACCGGCGACGTGGACCGAATCCTTGGAGCTTTCGGGGGTAGCCATGGCGTCTCCTTGCCTCCGCAGGGATTGGAGGTGACGCCATGCTAGGCCGCAGGCCACGCTGCGGTTTGATGTGGATCAAGGCCCGGCACCGCGGCCGGGCCGGCCCTCAGACCAGGCCGGACTTCTCCAGGCCGTAGGCCTTGTCCATGGAGCCGGGCACGGCCGCAAAGCCGATGGCCAGACGGTTCCAGCCGTTGATGCCCACGATGGCAAAGCTCAGCGCCGAGAGTTCCTGTTCGTTGAATTCGTCGCGCACCGCCTGGTAATCGGCCTCGCGGATGCCGCCCGCGGGCAGACGCGTGAGCAGTTCGGTCCAGGCCAGGGCGGCGCGCTCACGCGGCGAGAACAGCGGCGACTCGTGCCAGATGGCCACGTGGTGCAGGCGCAACTCGCGCTCGCCGTGGATGCGCGCTTCCTTGACGTGCATGTCCACGCAGAAGGCGCAGCCGTTGAGCTGCGAGGCGCGCAGGGTCACGAGGTGCTGCAGGCCGGGCTCCAGCCCGCTTTTCTTCAGCGCCAGGCTGAAGTCCAGGTATTTCTTGAACAGCTCGGGGGCTTGTTTGGCGTAGTCGATGCGTAGACTCATGGTGAGGGACTCCGTTGGAGGTTGAGATGAAAACGATGCTTCCATCCCTCAAGACGAAGTGCCTGCCGCTTTTGTGACAGCCCACGCGGCGGCGAGCCGCTGCAGCTTGTCCGGGTTGCGCTGCACGTGGATGCGCGTGATGCGCTGGCCATCGGTCTCGAAGTCCTGCGCCGATTCGAGCTGCCCGTCGACGAAGCGCAGCAGGCCCCAGCGGCCGTTGAGATGCACCAGTTCCAGCTGCAGCCGCAGCTCGCCCTTGTTGCCGCGCAGCCAGGTGGCCAGGTAGAGCTGGGCGATGCGCGCGCCGCCGGCCAGCACCTTGCCGAAGCTGGGCACCTTGCCGCCGCCGTCGCCGATGAGCTCGGCGTCTTCGGCCAGCAGGGTCTGCAGGGCGGCGAAATCGCCGCGGCGCGCGGCCTCGGCAAAACCGCTGAGCAATTTGTAATGCGTGTCGGGCGAGACGGGCTGGCGCACGCGGCCCTCATTCAACTGGGCCTTGGCGCGCGAGACGATCTGGCGGCAGGCGGCCTCGCTCTTGCCCAGGGCTTGCGCCACCTCGGTGTAGTCGGCGTCAAACACCTCGCGCAACAGAAAGGCCGCGCGCGCTTCGGGTGCCAGCCGCTCCAGCAGGGCCAGGAAGGCCATGGAGATATCGTCGGCGCGTTCCAGCACCTGCTCGGGGCTGGCCGGCTCGTCCTGCGGTGTGAGCTGGGGCTCGGGCAACCAGAAGCCGGTGTAGTGCTCACGCTGCACCTTGGCTGCGCGCAGGCGGTCAATGGCCAGGCGCGTGGTCACGGTGACCAGCCAGGCTTCGGCGTTGTCGAGTTCAGTCTGATCGGCCTCGTGCCAGCGCAGCCAGACGTCCTGCACCAGTTCCTCGGCCTCGGCCACGGTGCCGAGCATGCGGTAGGCGATGGCCTGCAGGCGCGGCCGCAGGGTGTTGAAAAAGCGGGTGTTCTCGTCCATAGCGATCTAGACGAAGCAGGCCCCGGTTTTGTGACAGGCCGGCTCAGCGCCCCGGCCAGACCGGCTGGCGCTTTTCCTTGAAGGCAGCCTGGCCTTCCTTGGCGTCCTCGGTCAGTGTGAAGAGCGCGATCTGGCTTTCGGTGAAGGACATGCTTTCCTCGAAGGACATGGCTTCGATCTTCTTCATGGTGTAGAGGCCGCGGCGGATGGCGGCGGGGGATTTGTCGAGCAGGCGCTCCAGCAGCCAGTGCAGACGCGCGTCGAGGTTCTCGTCCACATAGTTCACCAGGCCGTACGCCAGCGCCTCGGCGGAAGTGAGCGGCTCGCCCGTGAGGCAGAGCTCGGCCAGCTTGCGGCGCGGCACCAGGTGCTGCAGTACGCTGAGCACCTGGGCCGGGAACACGCCCACCTTGACCTCGGGCAGGCCGAAGACCGCATGGGGCGCGGCCACGGCCAGGTCGCACATGGCCAGCAGACCCATGCCGCCGGCCATGCAGGTGCCGTTGACCCGTGCGATCAGCGGCACGTTGCTGGCCTTGGCCGCGCGCAGCACACGGGCCACATGGCCCTGCGGCTCGGAGTAATCGGTGGTGAAGGCTTGGTCGGCCTGCAGATCGGCGCCGGCGCAGAAGGCCTTGTCGCCCGCGCCGGTGATGACGATGGCGCGGATCTCGCGCTGGCTCTGCGCGGCCTCGATGGCGCGCGCCATGGCCGCCAGCACGGCATGGCTCACGGCATTGCGGCGCGCCTCGCGCGCAATGGTCAGCCAGAGCACGGCGCCGCGTGGCTCGATGCGCAGCTCGTCGGTGGCGGGGGTGTCGCTCATGGGGTCTCCTGAAGCAGCGTGGTGTTGCGCTATTGTGGCGGTGAAATCGGGCTTACCATCTGCCAAGCCCACCGACCGCCAACACCTGCCCCGTTGTCCATGGCCGACCCCACCCCCCGACTCCAGCGCCAGCCCCTGCCCCAGGGCATGGTGGCCCTGCCGCAAGGGCAATGGACGGCGGCACGCTTGGCCGATCCGTCGGCCTGGGCCGCGCTGCAGCGTGCCCTGCAGCAGGCCACCACCACCTGGGACCTGCGCAGCCTGGAGCGGCTGGACCACCTGGGCGCCCAGCTGCTCTGGAACCACTGGGGCCGGCGCTGGCCAGAGCACATCGAGCTCCTGCCCGCGCAGCGTGCCATGCTGGAGCGTGTGGCGCGCTACAGCTGCGCACCACCGCGGCCCCAGCGTCTGAGCCCGGCCGAGCTGTGGCTGGGTCTGGGGCGCCAGGTGCTGCTGGTGCTGGGCCATCTGGAAGGGCTGTTGCGCCTGCTGGGCCAGCTGGCGCTGGATCTGGGGCGGCTGATCCGCCACCCGCACCAGGGGCCGTGGCGCGACTTCTCGGGGCACCTTTATCGCATTGGTGCCACGGCCCTGCCCATCACGGCGCTCGTGGGCTTTCTGATCGGCGTGGTGCTGGCCTATCTGGTGGCGCAGCAGCTGCAGCTCTTCGGCGCCGATCCCTACATCGTCAACCTGCTGGGCATCTCGGTGATCCGCGAGCTCGGGCCCGTGCTGGCGGCGCTGCTGATCGCCGGGCGCTCGGGCTCGACCATCACGGCGCAGATCGGCGTGATGCGCGTGACCGAGGAGCTCGACGCCATGCGCGTGCTGGGCATCGCGCGCGGCTTCCGTCTGGTGCTGCCGCGCGTGCTGGCCCTGGCCCTGGCCATGCCCCTGCTCTCGGTCTGGACCACGCTGGCGGCCCTGGTGGGCGGCATGATCGCAGCCGACTTCACGCTGGGCGTCTCACCGGCCTATTTCATCTCGGCCCTGCCCGACGCGGTGCAGGCCTCCAACCTCACGCTGGCCACGGCCAAGTCGGTGGCCTTCGGCGTGCTGGTCGCACTCATCGGCTGTCACTTCGGCTTGCGCGTCAAGCCCAACACCGAGAGCCTGGGCCAGGGGACCACGGCCTCGGTCGTGGTGTCCATCACCGGCGTGATCCTCGTCGACGCGCTGTTTGCGGTGCTGTTCCGGGATGTGGGCATATGAGCGAGATGCAGGCCCCAGCCGTGGTGGAGATCGAGAACCTGAGCAGCGGCTTTCGCGTGGCGGGCCGCACGAGCTATGTGCATCGCAATCTGGACCTGCACATCGCCCAGGGCGAGCTGGTCTCCATCGTGGGCGGCTCGGGCAGCGGCAAGACCACGCTGCTGCGTCAGATGTTGGGTTTGGAGCGGCCGCTGCGCGGGCGGGTGCAGGTGCTGGGCGCGCCCGCATCCGAACTGGCCGCGCCCGGGGCCGCGAGCCGCGTGGGCATGCTGTTCCAGCACGGCGCGCTGTTCTCGGCCTTCAGCGTGCTGGAAAACATCGCCTTTCCCCTGCGCGAGCTGCGCACCCTGCCGGCCGAGCTGGTGCGCGATGCGGCGCTGGTCAAGCTGCAGATGGTGGGGCTGGACCCGGCGCAGGCGCACAAGATGCCGGCCGATCTCTCGGGCGGCATGGTGAAGCGCGTGGCGCTGGCGCGCGCGCTTGTCATGGACCCGCCCCTGCTGCTGCTCGACGAGCCCACGGCCGGCCTGGACCCGGACAGTGCCGACGCCTTCTGCGAACTGCTGCGCGAGCTGCACCGCGAGCTTGGCCTGACCGTGGTGATGGTCACGCACGATCTCGATACCATCTTCGAACTCAGCACGCGCGTCGCCGTGCTGGCCGAGAAGAAGGTGATCACCAGCGGCTCACCGCGCGAGGTCATGGTGCATCCGCACCCCTTCATCCGTGACTTCTTCCAGGGCGAGCGCGGGCGCCGCGCCCAGGCCCTGTTGCACGACCCCGCCCCGGGCGGGTAGAAAGACGACCATGGAAAACAAAGCCCATGCCCTGGCCGCCGGCGCCTTCGTGCTGCTGGTCTCGGCGCTGCTGATCGCGCTGGCGGTCTGGCTCACGCGCCAGGCCGGCGAGGTGCGGCATTACGAGCTCGCCACGCGCAACGCGATCACCGGCCTGCAGTCCCAGGCTGGCGTGCAGTACCGCGGCGTGCGCGTGGGCAAGGTGAGCAGCATCAGTTTCGATCCGGCCAGCCCGGGCCAGGTGCTGGTGCGTCTGGAGATCGATGTCGATGCGCCCGTGACGCGCGCCACCTACGCCACGCTGGGTTATCAGGGTCTGACGGGCATTGCCTTCGTACAGCTCGATGACGAGGGCGCATCGCGCGAGCCGCTGGTGGCTACGGCTGGCCAGCTGCCGCGCATTCCCATGCACCCCGGTTTCATGGAACAGTGGACGCGCCAGGGCGAGCGTGTGCTGGGCCAGCTGGAGCAGGCCACGCAGCGCGTGAACGAGTTGCTGGCACCCGAGAACCAGCGCGCGCTGCGGCAGAGCATCGAGGCCCTGGGCCAGGCCGCGGCGGCTGTGCCGCCAGCGATGCGCGAGGTGCAGCAGTCCTTTGCGGGCATGCGCGAGAGCGCGGCCACGGTGAGCGCCAGCGCCGATCGCGTGCGCCTGGCGGCCGACGACTACGCCGCGCTGGCGCGCCGTCTGCAGCAGCCTGGCGGCACGCTCGACCAGCTGCAGCAGGGCGTGGCCGCGCTCGCGGGCACGGGCCAGGCCGTGCAGCAGGGCAGCCTGCCACGTCTGCACCGCACGCTGGACGAGGCCGGCCGCGCCGCGCAGCGCCTGGGCCGCGTGGCGGGCGCGCTGGAAGACGATCCCCAGGCCCTGATTTACGGGCCCCTGCTCGAGCTGCCCGGTCCGGGCGAGCCGGGCTTTACCGTGCCGCGAGGTGTGCGATGAATCGCTTGCGTGTCCTGATGACTTTGGGTGTGGCTGCGCTGCTGTTGTCGGCTTGCGCGGCTCTGCCCGAGCGCGCCGCGGCACCGCAGCGCTATGACTTCGGCCCGCCTGCGGCGCCGGTCGCCGTGGCCGCGCAGCGCCCGGCCCTGGGCCTGCGTGTGCAGGCCAGCCCGGCGCTCGAGGGCACGGCCATGCTCTACCGCCTGGCCTATGCCGATGCGCAGCAGCTGCGTGCCTACACCCAGTCGCGCTGGGCCATGGCGCCGGCCGAGCTGATCGCGCAGCGCCTGCGCAGCGGCCTGGGGCGCGACTACACCTTGCCGCCCGAAGGCGAGGGCGCGAGCCGTGTGCTGCACGTGACGCTCGAAGAGTTCAGCCAGGTTTACACCGCACCCGAGCAGAGCCACGGTCTGCTGCGCCTGCGCGTGAGCCTCTTGCAGGACGGGCGCCTGCTGGCCCAGCGTGAGCTGCAACTGCAGCAACCCGCAGCGCGTGCCGATGCGGCCGCCGGCGTGCAGGCTCTTGGTGCATCTAGCGATGAGGCCGTGACGGAACTGGTGCGCTGGCTGCAGCAAACGCGCTGAATCACGACCAATCAAAACCAAGAATCGTCAGCACGGTGCATGGCTCTGCGCCATGTGCATGCTGAATCAGGCACGCGCCTTGCATACAAGGAAGCATTCCTCAACCCACAGGAGCTTCCTCATGAAACTGGAACGTCGTTCATTCATTTCCAAGACCGTGGCGGGTACCGCCGCCGCCGGTGCGCTGGCCTTTCCCATGGTGGCCAAGGCGCAGCAGACCTTCAACTGGAAGATGACCAGCGCCTATGGCAAGGGCTCGCCCTTCTATATGGACGGCCCGGGCAGTGCCACCGATCTGGCCAAGCGCATCCGCGAGATGTCGGGTGGCCGCCTGAACATCCAGGTCTTCGGCGCTGGTGAACTCATCCCCGCCTTCGAGGGCTTTGACGCCGTGCGCGCCGGTACGGTGGAGATGAACCACGCGAACAGCTACTTCTGGACCGGCAAGACCTTTGCCGCCCAGTACTTCACCGCCGTGCCCTTCGGCCTGAACTTCCAGGGCATGAACGGCTGGCTCTACGACGGCGGCGGCCAGGAACTCTGGAACGAGGTCTATGCGCCCTTCGGCATGGTGGCCATGCCCTGCGGCAACACCGGCGTGCAGATGACGGGCTGGTTCAAGAAGGAGATCAACAGCGTCAACGACCTCAAGGGTCTGAAGATGCGCATTCCCGGCCTGGCCGGCAAGGTCTACGCCAACTTGGGCGTGGACGTGAAGGTGCTGCCCGGCGGTGAGATCTTCCCCGCGCTGGAGCGCGGCGTGATCGACGCGGCCGAGTTCGTGGGCCCCTTCCAGGACCGCCGCCTGGGCTTGCACAAGGCCGCCAAGTACTACTACACCTCGGGCTGGCACGAATCGGCCACGGTCTCCGAGTTGCTGATCAACAAGGCCGCCTGGGACAAGCTGCCCAAGGACCTGCAGGCCATCGTGCAGAACGCTTCTGCGGCCTGCAACGTCATCAGCGAAGGCTGGTGCCAGAAGGCCAACTCCGAGGCCATGGACGACCTGGTCAAGAACCAGAAGGTCATCGCCAAGCCCCTGCCGGATTCGGTCATCAAGGCGCTGCGCGTCGAGACCGAGAAGGTGCTGGCCGAGGCCGTGGCCAAGGACCCGCTGGTCAAGAAGGTGCACGACTCCTACTTTGCCTTCAAGGCCAAGTACGACCGCTGGGTCGAAGTCAGCGAAGAGCAGTACCACACCAAGATTCGCGGCTGATCCCGGAGTGTTTTCATGAACAAAGCGATGTCCGCCCTGCGGGGCGGCATTGAGTCGCTGATCGACGTCGTGGGCAAGGCCACCCTCTGGGTGGCCCTGGCCATGATCGGCCTGGTCGCGGTCAATGTCCTTTTGCGCTACGCCTTCAGCTTCGGCTCGGTCTGGGCTCAGGAGCTGGAGTGGCACCTGCTGGCCGCGCTCATCCTGCTGGGCATGAGCTACGCGCTGCAGCGTGGCGAGAACGTGCGCGTGGACCTGTTCTACGCCGGCTTCTCGGCGCGCAAGAAATTTATCGTCGACGTGGTCTCGACGCTGCTCATCCTGGTGATCGCGCTGATCTTCATCAAGCTCTCACTGGCCTATGTGGCCCAGGCCTGGGCCATCGGTGAGAAGTCGCCCGACCCGGGCGGCATCCCCTGGCGCTGGGCCGTCAAGGGGCTGATCCCGCTGGGCTACAGCCTGCTGGCGTTGCAGTCCCTGGGCGCTTTGCTGCGTCTGTTCCAGGAGCGCGGTGCGGCGCAGAAGGGTGCCCATGTTTGAGCCGCAGACCTATGCCGTCCTGATGCTGGTGGGTTTCTTCGCCATGCTGATGATCGGCGTGCCCGTGGCCACCTCGCTGGCTACCGTGGGCTTCATCTTCGGCTACCTGGGCTTTGGCGACGCGCTGTTCAGCCTGCTGCCGGCGCGCGTTTACGGCATCGTCGCGGGCTACCAGTGGATGGCGATCCCGCTCTTCGTCTTCATGGGGGTGATGCTGGAGAAATCGCGCCTGGCCGACGACCTGCTCGACGTGATGGGCCACATCGCCGGCGGTGTGCGCGGCGGCATGGGCGTGGGCATCATCCTCTTCGGTGTGCTCATGGGCGCGACCACGGGCATCGTGGGCGCCACCGTCATCACCCTGGGTCTGCTAACCCTGCCCACGCTGATCAAGCGCGGCTACAACAAGAGCATCGCCTGTGGAGCCATCTGCGCCTCGGGCACCTTGGGCCAGATCATTCCGCCCAGCCTGATCCTGATCCTGCTGTCCGACATCATGCAGCTCTCGGTGGGCACGCTGTTTGCCGCCGCCGTGGGCCCGGGCATGCTGCTGGCGGCGGTCTACATCATCTTCCTGCTGGTGCTGGGCTGGCTCAAGCCCGATCTGATGCCGCCGATCCCGCAGGACGAGCGCGACAGCGTGACACGCCGTCAACTCTGGATCCGCTTCTGGAAGGTGGTGGTGCCGCCCATCATGCTGGTGGTGGCCGTGCTGGGCTCCATCGTGGGCGGGATCGCCGCGCCCACCGAGGCCGCTTCCATGGGGGCCGTCGGTGCCGTGATCATCACCATCGTCTCCGGTCGCTTCTCCATGAAGGTCCTCAAGGACGTGGCGCTGGAGACCAGCAAGATCACCGCCGTGATGATGTTCATCCTCATGATGGCCCAGGTTTTTGCCCTGGCCTTCCGCGGCCTGCATGGTGAGGATCTGATCACCAGGATGTTCGAGTGGCTGCCTGGCGGCGTGAACAGCGACATCTGGTTCATGATGGCCCTGATCTTCGTGTTGGGCTTCTTCATCGAGTGGATCGAGATCAGCTACATCGCCGTGCCGCTGTTCCTGCCGGTGCTCATCAACCAGGGCGTGGACCCGGTCTGGCTGGCCATGCTGATCACGGTCAACCTGCAGTCCTCCTTCCTGACGCCGCCCTTCGGCTGGGCCCTGTTCTATCTCAAGGGCGTGGCGCCGCCGGAGGTGAGCATCAAGGACATCTACAAAGGCGTGCTGCCCTTCCTGGCCATGCAGGGCGTGACGTTGCTGCTGTTGTTCTTCTACCCGCAGATCGCGCTCTGGCTGCCCAAGGCGATCGGCTGGTAGCATGAGGTGATCGTTTCGAAAGGCGCCTGTGGGCGCCTTTCCCTTTCCTGAGGAGTTTGCAGATGGCTCAATCCGTCTATGGCCGCCGCGGCATCGCGGTGGCACCCCATTCCCTGGCCGCCGAGTCGGCCGTCGCCGTGCTGCGCGAAGGCGGCAATGCGCTGGAGGCCATGATCGCGGCCGCGGCCACGATCGCCGTGGTCTACCCGCACATGAACTCCATTGGCGGCGACAGCTTCTGGGTCATCAACGGCCCGGGCAACCGCCCCGGCGGCATCGACGCTAGCGGGCGCAGCGCTGCTGCTGCGAGTCCCGCGTGGTATGCGTCCAAAGGCATCACTGGCAGCATCCCGTTTCGCAGCGGCGTGGCCGCGCTCACCGTGGCCGGCACGATCTCGGGTTGGGGCGCGGCGCACAAGCTTTCTGCGCAGTCGCTTGGCGGTCGTCTGCCCCTGAGCCGCCTGCTCGACGACGCGATCTTCCTCGCCCGCGAGGGCATCCCTGTCACGCGCAGCCAGGCCAACCTCACACAGGCCAAGCTGGCCGAGTTGAAGGATCAGCCGGGCTTCGCTGAGACTTTCCTCGTCCAGGGCGAGGTGCCGCAGGTGGGCGGCCTGTTCAAGCAGACGCGCCTGGCCGACACGCTGGCGCTGATCGCGCGCAAGGGCACGGACGAGTACTACCGCGGCGCACTCGCGAAGCAGATGGCTGCCGAACTGGCCGCCGTGGGCAGCCCGCTGACCCTGGCCGACCTGCAGGCCCACCAGGCCAAGCTCATCGACCCGCTGACCGTTCCCGTGGCCGGCGCGCAGCTGCACAACATGGTGCCGCCTTCGCAGGGCCTGGTGTCCCTGCTCATCCTTGCACTCATGGAACGTTTCCCGGGCTGGAAACAGGCCGGTCCCGAGAGCGCGGCCTTCGTGCACGCGCAGGTGGAGGCCACCAAGCTGGCCTTCCGTGTGCGTGACCGTTACCTCACCGACCCTGACTTCATGGCCTTGCCGCCGGCCGCGCTGCTGGAGTCGGTGCGTATCGACGAACTCGCGCGTGAGTTCAAGTCCGATGCAGCCCTGCCCTGGGGCAAGAAGACCGACCCGGGCGATACCATCTGGATGGGCGTGATCGACGGCAATGGGATCGCGGTCTCCTTCATCCAGAGCATCTACCACGAGTTCGGCTCGGGCGTGGTGCTGCCGAGCAGCGGCGTGAACTGGCAGAACCGCGGCTGCAGCTTCTCGCTGGACCCGAAGCACGTGAACACGCTGGAGCCGCGCAAGAAGCCCTTCCACACGCTCAACCCCGCGATGGCGCAACTGGCCGACGGCAGCAGCATGGTCTACGGCACCATGGGCGGCGACGGCCAGCCCCAGACCCAGGCCACGATCTTCAACCGCGTGATGCGCTATGGCGACCACCCGCAGCAGGCCATCAAGCGCCCGCGCTGGCTGCTGGGCCGCACCTGGGGCCAGAGCAGCGAGTCGCTCAAGCTCGAGAGTCGTTTCGATCCGGCCGTGGTGGCACAGCTGCGCGCGCTGGGCCACGAGGTGGAGACCATCGGAGCCTGGGACGAGGGCGTGGGCCACGCGGGCATGCTGATCCGCCATGCCAATGGCGTGCTCGAAGGTGGTTTCGATCCGCGCTCGAATGGCGCGGTCGCATCCTTCTGAGCGGACTCTAGCCCGCGAGAGCGGGGAAGAGCTTGGTGAGTCCGTCGGACATCACCTCCACGGCCAGGGCCGCGAGGATCAGGCCCATGAGCCGCGTCATGACGTTGATGCCGGTCTTGCCGAGCACGCGCGCAATGGGCTCGGCCAGTGCGAAGCACAGGGCCGTGGCCGCCGCCACGACCACGCCGTAGCCCACCAGCATGCCGAGCTGCCACAGGGTCTGCGCCTTGTCGGCATAAATCACGACGGTGGACATGGTGGCCGGCCCTGTGAGCAGGGGGATGGTGAGCGGCACCACGGCAATGCTGGCGCGCGCGGCGGCGTCCTGCATCTCTTCGGCATTGGACTTGGCTTCAGCAGGCTGCGCGTTGATCATGGCCAGGGCCGAGGTCAGCAGCAGCATGCCGCCACCGACCTGGAAGCTCGCGAGCGAGATGCCGAAGAAGGCCAGCAGCTGCAGACCCAGCAGGGCGCTGATGGCGATGACCGCGAAGGCGCTGAAGGAGGAGATCCAGATCGTCCTGCGGCGCTGCTCGGGCGTGAAGTCCTGGGTGTAGTGGATGAAAAAGGGCACGATGGCCAGCGGATTGACGATGGCCAGCAGGGTGATGAGGGGCTTGAAGTCCATGCTCAGTCTTCGCCTGTGCTCGTCTGCGCCGGCGTGCGGCGGCGGAACATGCCCCAGCCTTCCATGTGCAGCACCTGCTCGCCGTGCTGGTTGTGCATTTCCCAGACCGTGCGCACCAGGCCCACGTGCGGCCGGCTGGCCATGGGCCGGCGGTCCAGCACGCGATGGCGCAGGCTCAGCGTGTCGCCGGGGTAGACGGGCTTGGTCCACTTGAGGCTTTCGAGCCCTGGTGAGCCCAGGGCCGCGGCCTGCGAGAGGAAGTTGTCCACCATGAGGCGCATGGCCATGGCGCAGGTGTGCCAGCCGCTGGCGCAGAGCCGGCCGAAGACCGAGGCCTCGGCCGCGGTGTCGTCCAGATGGAAGGGTTGCGGGTCGAACTGGCGCGCGAAGTCCAGGATCTGCTCGCGCGTCGGGCTGACGCTGCCGAGTTCGCGCGTGCTGCCCACTTCGAGGTCTTCCCAGTAATAGGTGGGTGCTGTCATCAACGTCCTCCGGTGATGTCCACGAGACTGCCCGTGGCGTAGCTGGCTTCGTCCGACAGCAGCCAGACGATGGCGTTCGCGATTTCCTGCGCCGTGCCCGGGCGCTGCAGCGGAATCTGCGGTGCCAGGCGCTGGGCGCGGCCGGGCTGGCCGCCGCTGGCGTGGATCTCGGTGTCGATGATGCCCGGGCGCACGGCGTTGACGCGGATGCCTTCGGTGGCCACCTCGCGCGCCAGGCCCAGGGTGAAGACGTCCACAGCGCCCTTGGCGGCGGCGTAGTCCACGTACTGGCCCGCCGCGCCGTGGATCGAGGCGACACTGCCCACGTTGACGATGGCGCCGCCGCTGCCGCCATGGCGCGTGCTCATGCGACGCACGGCCGCGCGCGCGCAGAGCATGGTGCCGTAGACGTTGATGGCGAACATGCGCTGCCAGCGCGTCAGGCTCTGCTCGTCCACGCGCTGCGTCGTGTCCACCACGCCGGCGTTGTTGACCAGGGCCGTGAGCCGGCCCAGCTTGGCATCGATGGTCTCGAACATGGCCTGCACCTGGGCTTCGTCGGCCACGTCGGCACGTACGGCCATGGCCCTGCCGCCGCTGGCGCGAATCTGGCGCACCACCTCGTCGGCGGCCAGGGAGTTAGCGGTGTAGTTGACGGCCACGGCGTAGCCGCGCTGCGCGGCCAGCAGGGCGGTGGCCGCGCCGATGCCGCGCCCGCCCCCGGTGATCAGCACAAGCTTGTCCAAATCAGGGCTCCAGCAAATATCATGACGACAAGATACCATTGCCGCAGACCGGAGGAGGCGCCGCGCGCCTCCTGCTGCATCGCACAAGGAGTACAAGACCATGGGACAGTTCATCGACCTCAAGGCGGCCGACGGCGCCAGCATCCCGGCCTATGTGGCCCAGCCCGCGGGCAAGCCGCGCGGCGGCGTGGTGGTGTTGCAGGAGATCTTTGGCGTCAACGCGCATATCCGCGCCGTGGCCGATGGCTACGCGGCGGCCGGTTACCTGGCCGTGGCCCCGGCCACCTTTCACCGCGCCCGGCCCGGTGTCGAGCTGGGTTACCAGCCGGACGACATGAGTGCGGGCCAGGCCCTCAAGGCCACGATCGAGGCCTTGGGCATGAACCCGGCAGGTCCGGGCGTGCTGCAGGACATCCAGGCCGCCATCCACCATGCGGCCCAGGCCGGCAAGGTCGGTGTGGTGGGCTACTGCTGGGGCGGCCTGCTGACCTGGCGCACGGCGTGCCTGCTCAAAGGCGTGAGTGCGGCCGTGCCCTATTACGGCGGTGGCGTCACGACCGAGACCGAGATCGCGCGCACCCCCCTGTGCCCCGTGCTGGCGCACTTCGGCGAAAAAGACCACTGGATCCCGCTCGATGGCGTCGAGGCCTTCAAGCGCGCGCACCCGGAAGTCGAAACTCACATCTACCCGGCCAACCACGGCTTCAACTGCGACCACCGCGGCAGCTATGACGCCGATGCCGCCCGCCTCGCGCGCGAGCGCACGCTGGCTTTCTTCGCCAAGCACGTGGGCTGAGCATGAAGGCCCTGCTGGCGTTCGTGCTGCTGGTCTCTGGCGGCGCGCTGGCCGCCGACTACGGCGGGCCGCTGTTCGACGCTCATCTGCACTACAACGACGAGGCTTGGCAGGGTCCGCATCCGCTGGACGATGTGCTGACGCGCATGCAACGCAACGGCGTGCGCGCCATCATCGCCAACAGCCGGCCCAATGACGGCACCAAGACCCTGGCGGCAGCGCGCGAGCAGACGCGCGCTGCCGGCGTGACCGTGGTGCCCTTCATCCGTCTCTACCGCAACCGCGACGACTACAGCAACTGGTTCCGCGACGAGAGCATCTACACCATGGTGCAGCAGGAGCACGCGCGCGGAACCGCTGCCGGACCCTACCGCGGCATCGGCGAGTTCCATCTCTACGACAGCGCCAATGCCAATGGCCCGGTGGCGAAGAAGCTCATGCAGTACGCGCAGCAGCACGAGCTGGCGGTGCTGGCCCATGTGGACGATGTGGCCATCGACCTGCTGATGGCGCATGCGCCGAACGCCCGCCTGATCTGGGCGCACACGGGCATTGGCGGCCCCTCGGTGGCGCGTGTGCAGGCCCTGCTGGAGAAGTACCCCAGGCTCATGGGCGAGCTGTCCTACCGCCCCGGCTTGAGCTGCGTGGACGACCGCGGCCAGGAGCGGCTCTGCCCCGACTGGCGCGCGCTGATGCTGAAGTATCCCGACCGTTTCCTCATCGGTTCCGACACCTGGGTCAACCAGCGCTGGCTTTACTATGACGGGCTCATGCAAGGCTATCGCCGCTGGCTGGGCGAGCTGCCGCCCGATGTGGCGCGCCGCATTGCCTGGGACAATGGTGCGCGTCTGTTCCAGCTCGCACCTCCCTGATGCCTGATACGTTTCAACTGCCCCTGTTCCCGCTGCAGACCGTGCTGTTTCCCGGCGGGGTGCTGCCCCTGCGCATCTTCGAGGTGCGTTATCTCGACCTGATCCAGCGCTGCCAGAAAGAGGGTGCGCCTTTCGGTGTGGTCTGCCTCACGCAGGGCAGCGAGGTGCGCCAGGCGCCGGCGGCGGGCGAGGCCGCGCCGGCCGAAGCCTTCCACCCCATCGGCACGCTGGCGCATATCGAGATGGTCGAGCGACCTCAATCCGGCCTGATGCTGATCCGCTGCCGGGGTGGCCGGCGCTTCCGTCTGCTGCGCAGCGAGCAGATGAAGCATGGCCTGTGGACGGGCGAGGCCGAGTACCTGACCGACGATGCCGTGGTGCCCGTGCCGCAGGATCTGGTGCCTGTGCGCGTCGGCCTGCAGCGCCTGCTGCAGCACATGCAGGCCCAGGCCCAGCCGGGTGACGAGCTGCCCATCCAGCCACCGCTGCAGTGGGACGATTGCGGCTGGGTGGCGCACCGCTGGTGCGACATCCTGCCCGTGAGCCCGCAGCTCAAGCAGCAGTTCCTGGCCGTGGACAACCCGCTGATCCGTCTGGAGCTGGTGGGGGATCTGCTGGCCCGGCTCAAGATCGGTACCGGGCCGGCATGAAAAAGCCGGGGCGTGCCCCGGCTCGTCAATCCAAGGTGGCCGGGCTCAGAAGCGCCAGCCCAGCCCCACGCCCACCAGCAGCGGGTCGACCTTGAAGGTGCCCTGCTTGACGCCGTTGATCGAGACATCGGTGCCGATGTAGACCTTCTTGAGGTCCAGGTTCAGGTAGAGGCTCTTGGACAGCGGGATGTCCACGCCGACCTGCAGCGCACCACCCACGCTCTTGCGTTCGATGTCGGCACCGGCCACGGTCAGGTTCACGCTGCTGAAGCGGGTGTAGTTCAGGCCCGCACCCACATAGGGCTTGTAGCCCGGTGCGTCGAAGTGGTACTGCAGCAGCAGGGTCGGCGGCAGGTGCTTGAGGGTGCCGATGTCGCTGCTCCCGGAACGCAGGGTGTGCTTCTGCGGGACGGTCAGCACGAGTTCGGCCGCAATGTTGCGTGTGAAGAAATAGGAGATGTCGACTTCGGGGATGACTTTGTCGTTGACGCTCAGGTTCAGGCCGGTGTTGTCGCCGTTGGCGCTTTGCAGGTCCACGGCGCGCACGCGCACCAGCCACGGGCCTTCGTTGGCCTGTGCGTAGGCGGCGCCGCAGAGCAGGGAGGCGAGGGCGGCTGCCGCCACGAGACTTTTCTTCATGATGTGTTCCTTCTTCGAGATGAGATAAGGGCGATGCCCGGAACACATTGGAAGACCGCGTCGCCTTGACGGCCTTGCGGCAGGTCAAGTCGGGTGCCGGGCTGCAAGCCCGCACGTGCGCTGTTTGATCTGGAACAAAGGTGCGGGCTCAACGCCCGCTGCGTTCGAGGTAGCGCTTGCGCCAGAAAAGCAGGGCCAGCGCGACGGCCGTCAGGCCCATGGAGGCCATGGCCCACCAGAAGCCGCTGTCCTCGTGGATCAGGGGAATGACGTCGAAGTTCATGCCGAAGATCCCGGCAATGAGGTTCAACGGCAGGAAGATGGCGGTGAGCACCGTGAGCGTGCGCATGATGTCGTTGGTGCGGTTGCTCTGGGCGTTGAAGTGGATCTGCACCGCGGTTTCCACGCTCTGCTCCAGCCGGCGCACGTGATGCACGACGCGCTCGATGTGTTCCAGCACGTCGCGGCTGCGCACCAGCAGCAGGTCGCGCTCGCGCTCCATCGCCGGGGTCTGCATCTCGGGCCAGGTCTTGACGGTCTCGATCCAGTCCTGCACGGCGGCGCGTTGGTCCTCGCATATCTCGTCGAGCTGGTGCAGGGACAGGCGGGCATCGAGCAGAGCGGCCCAGTTGGAAAAGCGTGTGCGCGGGTTGATCAGCTCGCTTTGCCAGTGGTCGAGCTGGCGCGTGAGTTCGCGCCGCAGGTCCAGGAAGCCGTCGACCATCTGGTTGATCACGCGCAGCATCAGGTCGGCCGGCGAGGCGGGCAGCCTGCTGCTGGCCGTGCGCACCTCGGTGCTGCTGGCCTGCAGCAGCCGCGCGGCGTAGGCGTCGCGGGCCGCGCAGTCCGCCGGATGCACCGAGAGCAGGACGCGCTCGAACACCGCAAAGCCCACGGGGCTGGTGTCGATGTGGCGCAGGATGGGTGGGCCGCCACGCCGCAAGGCCGTGGCCTGGGTGGTGTCGGCGCGCCCGTTCGTGCTGGCCAGGCGCCGGAAGACCAGCAGGTCGTACTGTGAGGTGTAGTCGAAGTGGGAGGGCAGCTGGGCGTTGAGCAGGTCCGAGACGTGCAGGTCCACCAGCTGCAGGCCAGCCAGTGCCTGCAAGGTGGTCTGCAGCTGGGCCCAACCGGCCTCGAACTCGGGCCGGCTGCAGGCGATCCAGACATGGCCCTGGGCCGGCAGCTGGGTCGGCGGCGCGTTGCTTTCACTGACGCCGGTCGTACCGATGGTGAAGACGCGCATGACGGTCTCGTGCGCCTACTTCTTGAGCAGGCGGGCCGCCGCGACGGCAAAGTAGGTCAGCACGCCATCGGCGCCGGCACGCTTGAAGGCCAGCAGGCTTTCCATCATCACCGCGTCATGGTCCAGCCAGCCGTTCTGTGCGGCCGCCTTGAGCATGGCGTATTCGCCGCTGACCTGATAGGCGAAGGTAGGCACGCGGAACTCGTCCTTGACGCGTCGCACCACGTCCAGGTAAGGCATGCCTGGCTTGACCATCACCATGTCCGCGCCTTCGGCGATGTCCATGGCGACTTCGCGCAGGGCCTCGTCGGTGTTGCCCGGGTCCATCTGGTAGACCTTCTTGTTGCTCTTGCCCAGGTTGGTGGCCGAACCCACGGCGTCGCGGAAGGGGCCGTAGAAGGCGCTGGCGTACTTGGCGCTGTAGGCCATGATGCGGGTGTGCACCAGACGCTTGGCTTCCAGCACACTGCGGATGGCGCCGATGCGGCCGTCCATCATGTCGCTGGGCGCCACGATGTCCACGCCGGCCTGGGCCTGGGTCAGGGCCTGGCGCTCCAGGAGCTCCACCGTCTCGTCGTTGAGGATGTAGCCGCTGTCGTCCAGGACACCGTCCTGGCCGTGGCTGGTGTAGGGGTCGAGCGCCACGTCGGTCATGACACCGAGCTCGGGGAAGCGCTTCTTCAGTTCACGCACCACGCGCGGCACCAGGCCTTCGGGGTTGTGCGCTTCCTGGCCGTCGGGCGTCTTGAGTTTGCCGTCGATGACCGGGAACAGCGCCATGACCGGGATGCCCAGCTTCACGCAGTCCTCGGCCACGGGCAGCAGCAGGTCGAGGCTCAGGCGTTCAACGCCTGGCATGGACGCCACGGCCTCGCGCCGGTTCTGGCCGTCCAAAATGAACACCGGGTAGATCAGATCGTGCACGCTCAAGGCGTGTTCGCGCACGAGGTTGCGGGTGAATTCGTCGCGGCGCAGCCGGCGCGGCCGGCCCATGGGGTAGGGAGCATAAGGCGTCATGGGGAAAATTGTGCCCGATTCCTTACGCGCCGGGCCGGCCGGCCCCAAGTGCGCAAAATGTCCGCTTTACCCCTGGTTTACGGGGCTGGCTTGCAATCGGCTGACCTTTTTGTTAGATTACAACCCGGGTGGTTCGCCACCCCCCGCTTTTCCTCCCTGAGCGGGGCCTTGATGTGTGACAGCAAAAAAGGCTTGCAACCCCGGCTTCTGGCCGGGGTTTTTTTTGGTTTTGGCACGCTGCGCTTAACTTTGTCTGCGGCCGCTGCGCTTAACTTGCCCCTGCGGGACAAATTAGCCTCCGACGCAACCAGCTTCGCTGGTTGTGGCTGTGCAGGCTTGTGCGCGACTACACTCGGACCATGCTCTGGGTCAAAGCCTTCCATATCGTCTTCGTGGCCAGCTGGTTCGCTGGATTGTTCTATCTGCCACGCATCTACGTGAATCTGGCCCAGGTGCCGGCGGATTCCGTGGCCGAGCGGGAGCGGCTGCTGCTCATGGCGGGCAAGCTGCTGCGCTTTACCACGCTGCTGGCGGTGCCGGCGCTGGTGCTGGGCTTCTGGCTCTGGCTGGGCTACGGCATTGGCCGCGGTCCGGCCAATGGCTGGTTGCATGCCAAGCTGGCGGTGGTGCTGCTGGTGCTGGGTTACCACCATGCCTGCTGGCTGCTGCTGCGCAAGTTCCGTCGCGGTGAGAACCGGCGCGGGCATCTCTGGTACCGCTGGTTCAACGAGGCGCCGGTGCTGCTTCTGGTCGCGGCCGTGGTCCTGGTGGTGGTCAAGCCCTTCTGAGGGTGGGGGTGCGCAGCATGCCGCACAAGACCTCGGCCTGGCCTCTGGGCATGGTCTATGCGGGCCTGGTGATCTACGCCAGCCTCTATCCCTTCACCGACTGGCGTGACCAGGGGCCGCTGCCCTGGGGCTATCTGCTCGCGCCCTGGCCCCACTACTGGACGGCCTTCGACCTGTTCACCAATGTGCTGGGCTATGCCCCGCTCGGTTTCTTGTTCGCGCTCGCGGCCCTGCGCACAGGGCGCGGCGCACAGGCCGTGCTGCGTGCGACGGTCGGGGCGGGGGTCCTGTCGCTGTGCCTGGAGACCCTGCAGGGTTATCTGCCCGCGCGGGTGCCGTCCAATGTGGATTGGGTGCTGAACACGGCAGGGGCCTGGCTGGGAGCGGTCAGTGCCACGCTGCTGGAGAAGTTTGGGGCTATCGACCGCTGGATCCGTTTTCGCGAGCGCTGGTTCGTGGCTGATGCCCGCGGCGCCCTGGTGCTGCTGGCGCTCTGGCCCTTTGCCCTGCTGTTTCCGGCTGCGGTGCCCCTGGGGCTGGGCCAGGTCTACGAGCGGGTTGAGGAGGCTCTGGCGGAGTTGTTGCAGGACACCCCCTTTCTTGAATGGCTGCCTTTGCGCGTGGTGGAGCTGCAGCCTCTGGTGCCCGGTGCGGAGCTTGGGTGCGTGCTGCTGGGGGCGCTGATGCCCTGTCTGCTCGGCTACAGCGTCATTCCGGTCATGGCGCGCCGTGTCGCCTTCGTGCTCGCGGTGTTCGCCGCAGCCCTGGGGGCCAGCTGGTTGTCGGCGGCCTTGAGCTATGGGCCGGTTCATGCCTGGGCCTGGTTCAGCCAGCCGGTGCAGGCCGGCCTGCTGCTGGCCCTGCTGCTGGCCTTGCTGCTGCTGCGTGTGCCCGCGCGTGCCGGCGCAGCCCTGCTGCTGCTGGTGCTGGGGGTCTACCTGAGCCTGATCAACCAGGCGCCAGCCAGCCCCTATTTCGCGCACACCCTGCAGATCTGGGAGCAGGGGCGTTTCATCCGTTTCCATGGTGTGGGCCAGTGGCTGGGCTGGGTCTGGCCCTATGCCGTGCTGCTGTATGTGCTGACCCGCATCTGGGGACAAGGCCGCGGCGATGAGGGTGCACCTAAAATCGGACCATGAGCTCCCCCGCCCCCTCTTATTACAAGCACCACGTTTTCTTCTGTCTCAACCAGCGTGCGGCCGGCGAGGCCTGCTGCGCCGATCATCAGGCCGAGGCGGCCTTCGAGCGCTGCAAGTCCCAGGTCAAGGCTGCGGGCCTGGCCGGTCCGGGCAAGGTGCGCGTCAACCGCGCCGGCTGCCTGGACCGCTGTGCCGGCGGGCCGGTGGCCGTGGTCTACCCCGAGGGAGTCTGGTATTCCTACGTGGATGTCAGCGACATCGATGAAATCGTCGAATCCCATCTGAAGAATGGCCAGGTGGTTCAGCGTCTGCTGACGCCGCCGGGCGTGGGGCGCTGAGATGAACGCCCAGACGGAGCGCCTGCAACTGCAGGGGGCCGCAGGCCGCATCGAAGTTCTGCGCGATGCGCCGGCGCCCGGGCAGACGCCGCGCGGCGTGGCCGTGATCGCCCATCCCCATCCGCTGTTTGGTGGCACCATGGACAACAAGGTGGTGCAGACCCTGGCGCGCGCCTTTGTGCAGTCCGGCTGGCAGGCGCTGCGCTTCAATTTCCGCGGCGTGGGTGCGACCGAGGGCGTGCACGACGAAGGACGTGGCGAGGCCGAGGACTTCCTGTCCGTGGTGCGCGAGTGCGCGCCCGACGGCCCGCTGGCCTTGGCCGGGTTTTCCTTTGGCGCCTTCGTCATGAGCCAGACCCTGGCGACTTTGGGGCCTGCCCGCCAGATCGAAAAACTGGTGTTCGTCGGCGCGGCGGCCAGCCGCTTCCAGGTGGCAACCATTCCCCCGGAGCTGCACGAGCGGACCCTGGTGCTGCATGGCGAGCATGACGACACGGTGCCGCTGGCGGCGGTGATGGACTGGGCGCGACCCCAGGTGCTGCCTGTGACCGTGGTGCCCGGCGGCAGCCATTTCTTCCATGGCCAGCTGCCCCTGCTCAAGAGCCTGGTGCTGCGTCACCTGAGCGCCACGCCATGATGCGGCGGCTGGTGTGTATTCTGGGCTTGCTGGGGCTGGGGCTGGGGCTGGGGCTGGGGCTGGCGGCCGGCGCCCTGGCGCAGTCGGCGCCCCGTCCGCCCGAGATCGCGGCGCGTGCCTATCTGCTGGTGGATTTGAGCAGCGGTCAGGAGCTTGCGGCACGTGAGGCCGACCTGGCCGTGCCGCCGGCTTCACTGACCAAGCTCATGACCGCCTATCTGGTGTTCGATGCGTTGCGGGTGGGCAAGCTGGAGCTGGACCAGAAGCTGACCGTCAGCGAACTCGCCCGGCGTCAGCCGGGTTCGCGCATGTTTCTTGAGGCGGGCATGAGGGTGCCGGTGGAGGACCTGCTCAAGGGTCTGCTCGTGCAGTCGGGCAACGACGCGGCGGTGACCCTGGCCGAGGGGACAGCCGGCAGCGTGGAGCGCTTCGTGCAGCAGATGAACGAGCAGGCCCAGGCCCTGGGCATGACGTCCACGCGTTTCACGAGCCCCACAGGTCTGACGGCCGAGGGGCAGCAGAGCACGGCGCGGGACCTGGCGCGGCTGGCAACGCGGTTGCTGCGCGATTTTCCCGGGCGCGCGCATTTCCACGCGATCCGCAAGTACCGCTACGAGGGCACGCCGCCCGCCAATGACAGCAACCGCAACCTGCTGCTGTTCCGCGATCCATCGGTGGACGGTCTCAAGACCGGCCACACCGAAGCGGCCGGGTATTGCATCATTGCCACCGCGCAGCGGGAGTTTCCGCATCTCGGCACCGGTGGCGCACCGGGCCCGCGGCGCCTCATGGTGGTGGTACTCGGGGCTGGCAGTGAACACGCCCGGGCGACCGAGGCCCAGAAGCTCTTGAATTGGGGCTATGCGGCTTTCGAGACGGTCAAGCTTTTCGAGGCCAACCAGGCCGTGTTGACGCCCAGGGTCTGGAAGGGCAGTGCTGCCCAGGTGCGCCTTGGGCGGCCGCAGGCTGTCGTCGTCACGGTTCCGGCGGGGTTGGCCGGCCGGCTGCGGACCGAGGCGGTACGCCCCGACCCGCTGGTGGCGCCTTTGCGCAAAGGGCAGGCGGTCGGAACCCTGAAGATTTTTGATGGTGAGCGCGCACTCTCTGAAATTCCTCTACTTGCCCTGGAAACTGTTGATGAAGCAGGTCTGCTGGGGCAGGCCTGGGATGCGTTCCGACTCTGGGTTCAATAGGCCGGGCTTGGCTGGGTCTGTGGACCGCAGTGGCCGCGGCCGCTTGCAGTGATTGCGGCAAGCATCCTCAGCTGGTACACTCGAAGGCTTTTCGGAATTTCCGAAGGGTTTCACGTTTTCGTTTTCCAAACGTTGAGGGACGTTTTTCAATGCCAACCATTAACCAGCTCGTGCGTCAAGGCCGTGAGGTCGAGACCATCAAGTCGAAGAGCCCTGCGATGCAGAACTCTCCGCAGCGTCGCGGTGTGTGCACCCGCGTGTACACCACGACGCCCAAGAAACCGAACTCCGCTCTGCGCAAGGTCGCCAAGGTGCGCCTGACCAACGGTTTCGAAGTCATTTCCTACATTGGTGGTGAAGGCCACAACCTGCAGGAGCACTCGGTCGTGCTCGTGCGCGGCGGTCGTGTCAAAGATCTGCCGGGTGTGCGTTACCACATCGTCCGCGGTTCCCTGGATCTGCAGGGCGTGAAGGATCGCAAGCAGTCGCGCTCCAAGTACGGCGCCAAGCGTCCCAAGAAGGCTTGATTTTTCAGGTCTGAGTTTTTCGGTGCTCGTTCCGTCAGGCAGACGGTTAGAGCGTAGTGACCCGAAGCTCGGAATTGTCCGGGTGGGTCGAGTAAGTGAGAGTTCTGTATGGCTCTCGCGGTGTCTGAAAAGATGCCAACTGAAGCAAACATGAGGTGAAACATGCCACGTCGTCGCGAAGTCCCTAAACGTGAAATCCTGCCGGATCCGAAATTCGGCAATGTCGAGCTCTCCAAGTTCATGAACGTGATCATGGAAGGCGGCAAGAAGGCGGTTGCCGAGCGCATCATTTACGGTGCCCTCGAGACCATCGGTCAGAAAACCGGCAAAGATGCGTTGGAGCTGTTCACCGTTGCCATCAACAACGTGAAGCCCATGGTGGAAGTGAAGTCCCGCCGCGTCGGCGGTGCCAACTACCAGGTGCCTGTGGAAGTGCGTCCCGTCCGTCGTCTGGCCCTGTCCATGCGCTGGATCAAGGAAGCCGCCCGCAAGCGCGGTGAAAAGTCGATGGCCCAACGCCTGGCCAACGAACTGCTGGAAGCCACCGAAGGCCGTGGCGGCGCCATGAAGAAGCGTGACGAAGTGCACCGCATGGCCGAAGCCAACAAGGCATTCAGCCACTTCCGCTTCTGATTCACGCGGGCGTCATCCGCGCCCGCTAGCCTGTTGGAAGCGAGCCCGCGGGCCCCAGAGGGGTCGCGGGCTTTGGTACTTAATTTTGGAGAATTTTCATGGCACGCACCACGCCCATTGAGCGCTACCGCAACATCGGTATCTCGGCCCACATCGACGCCGGCAAGACCACCACGACCGAGCGCATCCTGTTCTACACCGGCGTGAACCACAAGATCGGTGAAGTGCACGACGGCGCCGCCACCATGGACTGGATGG
>CAMLNH010000002.1 GCA_946481355.1 uncultured Curvibacter sp. | reverse complement strand
TGGCCACACGCGGCCGGGAACTGCATCAGCAGTTCAAAGACGTGGCGTTCGACGTGTCCACCACCAAGGGCATGGAAGCCGCAAAGGCGGCGCGCCACCAGATCCGCACCGAGGCCCGATACCCCATGCAGGAACTGAAGACCGAGGGAAGCAAGATGCTGGGCGCCATGCAGCGGCAATTCAACGCCCGCGCCGAGCAGCTGATTTCCGAGGTCGAAGGGTATGAGGAACCCATCGACGCGCAGATCAAGGCCGAAGAGCAGCGCAAGGCGGACATCAAGGCCCAGGCCGAAGCCGAAGAAAAGGCGCGAGTGGACGCCATCAGCGCTGCCATCGACGCCGTGCGCAACACACCTCTGGCGCTGGTGAACGCCACGGCCGAAGAGACTGCTGCGGCGATCACGGAACTGCGCGCCGAGGCTGACGATGCCAAGGAAGAGGAATTTGCGGAGTTCGCGCCGCTGGCGAAGCGCACATACGTGGCCGCCCTGGAGCAGATGGAATCCATGCTTGCGGCGAAGACCGAGGCCGAGGCCCAGGCCGCAGAGCTTGCCCGCCAGCAGGCCGCCCAGGCCGAGCAGCAACGCATCATGGACGAGCAGGCTGCAGCCCTGCGCAAGCAGCAAGAAGCGCTGGCCGCCCAGCAACGCGAGCTGGACGAAGCCCAGCGGCGCGCGGCCGCCGCAAAGGCCGAGCGTGAGCAGTCCATCCGCAACCGCATCGAGGCCATGCGCTCGCTGCCTGCGCGGCTGGCCGGTGCCGCATCGGCCAACATCGAATCGAACCTGCGCACGCTGAACGACACGCTCATCCTGCCCGGGGACTTCGAGCAGTTTGTGGACGAGGCTCTTGGGGCGCGCAACACCGCGCTCGAAGGCCTGCGCACATTGTGGGAAGAGACGATTGCTGCCGAGCAAAAGGCAGCGGAGGATCTTGCCGCCGCTCAGGCAGCCGCTGCTGCCAAGGCCGAAGCGGACCGCATCGCGCGCGAGGCCGAGCGCGTGGCGCAGGAGCAGGCCCGCGCCGAGCAGGCCCGCGCACAGGCCGCCGAGCAGGCCGCGCGTGAAGCAGAGGCCCGCGTGCAGGCGCTGGCCAAGACCATGCTGGGCTTGCTGTGCCAGGGCGTGCAGCTGATGCCGGAAACCGAGGCCACGGCCGAGTGGCTGGCCCAGGCGCGCGCCGTGGTGGCCGCGGCCAATGGTCAGGCGCAGGGCGATGCCGCCATCGGCGCGGATGTCCTGGAAGTCGTTGGGCTGGTGTTCGATGTGCCTGCCGGCGATCACCTGCGCACGCTGCACCTGGTCGAAGACCTGCAGGCCAACGCCGAGCAGGTCGGCATCCTCATCGAGGAAATCGGTCACAAACTGGGCCGCGACATCCCTCTGGTGCTGGCCGCGCAGATCGCTGCTGCCAAGACCGTGCAGGACGTCATCCACCTGATGGGAGGCGAGTAATGGCCCCGCGCACCAAAACTATCACCAGACCAGCTCCGCTCACGCTAGAAGACCTTGAGAAGGCAGCGCAAAAGCCGGCCGACATCGTGCTGGCACCTACTGAGCCGCCCACGCCCGTTGATGTCCTGGCGCTGGCCGTGCAGCGCGGCGCCGACATGGACCAGATCGAGCGTTTCATGGCTGCAGCCAAGGAGTGGAAGGCCGAGATGGCCCGGGAGGCCTTCAACACCGCCCTGGCGCAGTTCAAGGCCCGCGCCATCCGCGTGAAGCGCACCACGGATCGCAAGGAAGGCCCGCTGCAAGGCCAGAAGTATGCAGACCTGAATGCCTACAACGTGGCGTCCGCCGAGGTGCTGGGCGAATACGGCCTTTCCACCTCGTGGAGCTTCCCGAAGACCGAAAGCCGAGACTGGATCGAGGTCACGTGCATCGTGCGCCACAAGGACGGGCACAGCGAGTCCACGACGTTCGGCGGCGGCGTGGACACCGGCCCAGGCCGCAACCCAATTCAGGCGCGCAAGTCCACCGTCACCTACCTGGAGCGCATCACGCTGCAGGCAGCGCTGGGCCTGTCCGACGAGGGCGAGGACGACGACGGGGCTGGCGGCGCCACGCTGCGCGAAGAGCGCGACGAGGACCTGGAGCGGAACATCGAGGGCTGGAAAGACTATCTGCGCGAGTGCACCACCGAGGCCCAGGTGGCAGAGCGCTGGAAAGAAGTCAACGCCACCTGGAATCACCAGGGCCTCATCTTGCGCGAACTGCGCGAAGTAGCAGACAAACACCGCGCGGCCATTCGCGCAAAAACCAAAGGAGCACCACGCCATGCAGCTTGACCAATCCCCCATCATCATCGCCTGCGAGCAGGGCTCGGAAGAGTGGCACAACGCCCGCGCCGGTGCGCTCACGGCCAGCGAGTTCAAGCACTTTCGCTCGGACAACCTGATGTCGCGCGCCAGCGGCCGCTACAAGGTCGGCGACTACAAAGACGACGCCCGCAAGATCATCCGCCGCAAGGCCTTCGAGCGCCTGTCTGGCAAGCGCCTGCAGGGCAAGGAATTCGAGACGTATCCCATGCGCCGCGGGCACGAGCTGGAGCCGGCCGCACGCCAAGCCCATGAACTGCGCTTCGGCGTGATGGTGGACCGGGCAGGCTTCGTGACCACCGCTGACGGCCTGTTCGGGTGCAGCGCTGACGGCTTCATCGGCGATGACGAGGGCTGCGAATACAAGTGCTTGGTGGATGCCGACGAGATGCTGGGCATCTACCAGGACGACGACATCAGCAGCTTCATCGACCAGTGCCAGGGTTGCATGTGGATCACCGGCCGCAAGCGCTGGCACTTCGGGCTGTACTGCCCCGACCTGGCCGTGTGCGGCATGGACCTGAAGATCATCATGGTGGAGCGCGACGACGATTTCATCGACGCACTGGAGCAGGACATGCTCAAGGCAAATCGCGCAGTCGATGCGCTGGTGGCCGAGCTCAAGAAAAACCCACTCTACAAAGCCCCCCAGGCCTGAAAGAACCGCATGACCCAAGAAACACGGCCGCCATTCAAGGTAAGCGGCACCGCCACCATCAAACACCTGAACGTGCGCAAGGAAGGCCCAGAGGACGAGCAGGAACTTGCCGTCGATGTGAAGCTGGAGCTCACCGGCATCGACCGCCGTTTGTGCTCCTACTTCGATGAGGCGCTGGAGGCCTTCCTTTGGCGCGGCGATACAGACACGTTGATTGCCCGCAATGCCTTCCTGGCGCCCGTGGCATACCTGCACACCATCGGCAGCGCTACAGCCACCATCGACGGCCATGCGTTCCTGGGCTGCGATGTGAAGAAATTTGCACTGACACCGAAAGACGGCGGCGTCATGACTCTGACGTGCAGCGTGACGCTGTACCCATCATCCGCAGAGGTGGCTGAACTAGCGAAGCGCGTGCAAGACAGCGTGGCCGTGATGATCGAGGGTCCGCCGGATTTGTTTGCTGGTGATCCAATCCCGCAAAACCAGGCCCAGGCCGACGATGCAGACCCCATGCTGCAGCAGGCTATCGACGTGGTGGTCAAGGAAAACAAGGCCAGCATCTCCCTGGTGCAGCGCACGATGCGCATCGGCTACAACCGCGCAGCCCGATTGCTCGAAGCCATGGAGGCACAGGGCATCGTTTCTCCAATGAGCACCGAGGGCGCACGCACCGTCATCGGCAAACCTTTCTGATGCCATGACCAAACCCCACAAGTGCATTGCGGACGGCTGCAGCCGCATGGTTCCCCATGGCATGGCCATGTGCGGTCGCCACTGGCGCCTGGTGCCATCCGACATCCAGCGCACCGTGTACCGCGAGTTCGCGGCAGCCAAGGGGCAGGTGACGCAGGGGCACCTCGAAGCCCTGCAGGCTGCCCGCGACAGCCTGCGGCCCAAGCAGGAGGGCCCGGCACCATGAGAATGGCAAAACCATCCGCTCGGGACATTGATGCCGGCGGCGAGCTGCTGGCCCTGCTGGACGCCATCGACGAGCGCTGGGGTGGGCCCTGGCCCGTCCACGGCGCACCGGAAGACCTGCCAAAGTACCTCAGCCACGAGGACGAGGCGTTCGACTGCGAAGAGCCCAAGCACCTGCAGGTGCTCTACAACCACTTGGCCCGGCTGCTGCGCACGGCGCCGAACTTCCACGGCCGAGTGCTGGGCGGCATGTGCTACGTCATCTGCTGGGACCATAACCAGATCCTTGATCCGGCGCTTGACCACCTTGAACTGCACCCGGACCTGCGGGCCGGCCTGCGCCTGCTGGCTGCGCAGCGCGCCGACTTCCTGCCCAAGCTCGAGCGCGAAGCACGGGCGGCGGTGGCGGAAACAGTCGAGCGGGCAGCCGCGCGCCATCTTGCTGAAATGGGTTCGATGCGCGACAGGTACATGGTGCGCGAACAACACAGGGCCATGGGACTGCCAGGCCGCGCCTTGTTCGTCCACAAAGGGAGACTTTGCCTTGCGTGACATCAACATCCTTTTCAGCACCCCCATGGTGCTGGCCCAGTTGGCTGACCTGAAGACCATGACCCGGCGCGTGGTGAATCCACAGCCGCGCCGCGATGAAGTGACAAAGACGCTCATGTGGCCCACCGGGCGCAAAAGCGGCATGACAGAGTTCGGTGTCGACGGCCTGGACATCCCCCCCGGGGTGCTGGCGCGTTGCCCATATGGTCAGCCGGGCGACACCCTGGTGACGCGCGAGACGTTCTTTGCCTGGGGCCATTGGACCAAGCGCCTCAACAAAA
This sequence comes from uncultured Curvibacter sp., assembly GCA_946481355.1. Next base: position 22,305 of record CAMLNH010000002.1, on the reverse strand, counting down.
AGAAGGGCCGCGAGGAATGGCACTTCGTTGATGAGACGCTCGGCTCTGGCAATGCCTACAGGTACGAGGCGACCGAAAAGATGCCACGGCGCAAGCGTGAACTGCACGAGGTGGGCTGGTGGAAGCGCCCGGCCATCTTCATGCCCAAGGCGGCGGTGCGCATCCGGCGCAAGATCACCGCCGTGCGCGTTGAGCGACTGTGGACGATATGGGATAACGAAGCCGACTGCATGGCCGAGGGCATCGAGGAAATGCCGCCTCACCCGTGCGGCACGCGACTGTGGCGCAACTACTTGCCCGGCCACCCGCAAAGCTGGTCGCCCAATCTGGCAACTCCCGGCAATTCGTTCGCCACCCTATGGCGCTCCATCAACGGCGACGCCAGCTGGGACGCCAACCCCTACGTGTGGGTCATCTCTTTCGAGGGTGCCAAATGATCCGACTCTCGCGCGCCCAGCGCACCGTGCTGCGCGAGGCGATCACCAACAACGGACTGCAGAACGCACAGAAGCACCCGCGGGCGCTGGTGGTGCAGGCACTGCACCGCAAAGGCCTTGTGCAGGGCCTGGAGCACCGCCCCACGCCCGCCGGCTGCGCAGTCTATGGAAAGGAGCCAACAGGTGGATGACGACGACTACAGCATGGGCGAGGTGTTCGCCGGCATGCGCCAGGCCAGCCAGGAGCGGCGGGCCTCCAACCGCGACCGCAGCGCCCTGCGGCTGGCCGAGGAAGGCATCCCGTTCGTGAGCAACAACGGGGGCGTGCACCTGGTGGTGGCCGGCGCCTGGGACTTCTGGCCAGGAACCGGAAAGTGGAAGGAGCGCGGCGGCCGAGCGCGCGCCGGGCGCGGGGTGTTCGGGTTGATCCGGCTCATCAAGCCATATGCAACGATCCCCCCAAAAACTCCAGGAGGCCAAGATGCCAAATAGACCAAAATCGCTCACCGTAGAAGAAATGGAAGCAACTTTCAGCAAGGCGAAGCACCCGCTGGACAATAACTATCCCGTGGTTGTGTCGCTGCACCCGATGACAGGCGTAGCGGTCGAGTATTGCCTGCGCGAAAACCCTGCGTTTGATGGCTGGGAAGCCGAGCAGAAGCGCAGCGGGCGCGCCATCGTGGACACGACAATAGGCGAGGTCGTGAAGGATCTGGATCGAACCAGGGCCTGCGGGCGGCCACAGCGCTGGAAAACACCCAGCAAATGAAAAAGGCCCGCGCAGTGCGGGCCTTTTCATTGTCGGCGGTCAGCGCAGAGGGGTGTTCTCGCGCAGCAGGAACCCGCACAGCATCCACACCTTGCGCTCTGCATCCTCGCGTGCGTATTTGCGCCCCAGCTCGGGGACATTGTTTTCGATGAACACCACGGCCGACTCGCCGCGCACCGTGAACCCGTTGCGCAGGGTCAGCTCGCACACCGTCACGCGCCCACTGGGCAGCACGGTGTAGGTTTCGCCCACGATCTGGTCGCGCACGTCCTGCTCGGTCACGCGCGGGGCCTCGCCCATGGCCCAGCCAATGCGCGCATCAAGCACAACACCGAACTTTTCGGGATCTGCTGGCGATCCATCGGCATGCATGGGAGTAAACGGCAGTGGTTCTTCAAGGGTGCCCTGCAATCGTGTGGCAACAACGTCCCTCTGGCTCAAGTCAGGGCCTGCCTGTACGGCAATAACGGGGCCATTGTTTGAAACAATCTGCAGGAATGTCTTGATGCCGTTGGCAATGTCTCGCGCCCGCTCTGGATCTGCGGCGATCTGGCGGGCCGCACCGGAAACCAGCGCCCATTCCATCTGCTGATGCCGGCTTGATGGGTAGGCTGTCTGATTGTCTTCGCGTGCCGGGGCCTGCTCCTTGCGGGCCTGCCCGGTCTGGTAGGGCATCCATTCGCAGTAGAAGCCGATGCCGGGGATTGCGTCGCCCTCCTGCACCAGGGTGACGCTGGACGCCACGAATGGGAAGCCGTAATGGTCAAACACTACAAGGTTCACCGTGCGATCATTCCAAACGTACACCACGGTTGCATCAAGCGGCTGCTCTTGGCTGATGATGGCAGGCGGCGTGGTCGCGTAATGGGAATGGTTCGGCACCTGCAGGTTGAGGCACCCGTTCGGGCGAAACCAGACTTTGCGCCCCACGGTGGGGGTGATGATCTTGCGTTCAGGGGATGTCATGAGGAATTCCAGTAGATCCGGCGGCCGGCCGGCGCGGGCCATCATTGTCGCCCGTTGCGCTGGAATTCTGCAATGTATTTATTGTGGCGCTTCGGTTATGCGCTCTCGCTCAATCATCACCTGCTTGTGCAGCAGGACTACTTCGGCGTCTCGCCGTTCAAGATCCGCTCGGAGTTCTCCGACCACTGCGACCCCTTCGACAAGCTGTCGGTCGAAGGCTTCAAGTCGATCCGCGAGATGACTCCGGGCAGCGGCATCAGCTTGGGCTTGCGCCCGGTAGGTGGCGGCGCGTCTTTCGGCGGCGAGGCGCAGCCGCTCAACGCGGGCAAGATCAGCGCGATGAGCAGCATCGCGGGCAGGCTGTGTTTGCGTGAAAGCATCTGCGTTCTCCTGGGTTGCTGCCGCGTGCGCGGCGTCTTTGTCGGCTTCCTTATTGTCTTCCACCCGGCCGGCGACGGCGCGCTGCTCGCCAGCCTGGGCGGTCGCAGCGATCAGCTTGCCATGCTCCAACTGCTCGGTGTGCAGGCGGTACGTCTGCACCAGCAGCAGTACGCCAAACACCAGGGCGAGGGCCTGGAAACCATAGGCTTTTACCTTGTCGATAATCATGGCGTGCTCCCTTGAACGGAATCGGCGCAACGCTCCAGCGGCACGTTGCCTATGCGGTGGTCAACCCAGCCCACGACGAACATGGGCTTCTTCAGGCTGGTGTAATGGGTTCCCTGCTGGATGTCCATCAGCTTCAGCACCAGCTCGCAGGCCTTCGTCCGGCCGCGCTTGCGCTCGAGCGCTCGGTACGCGGCCAGGGTCTGCGGGCCGATCTGGCCGTCCTCGGACACCAGCGGGTAGTCCTGGCCGCCGCGGCTCATCTGGTTCAGGGCCGCCTGGAACCAGCGCGCAGCGCGGGCGGTGCCGGCATTCACCCCGGCGTCCACCACCTTCAGCCCCACGGCCGGCGACATGGCGATGATGGGCTCGAAGCCCGGGCGGGCGACATACCCCTTGCGGTAGATGAACTCGGCGCGCTCCTTGGGCAAGTCACGCATGGGACCGGTGTAGCCGTCCTGGCGGGCGACGGCCACCGTCACACCGTGGTTCGTCTCGCCGCCGGGATCGGCCGGGTTGTTGCTGTATCCGCCCTCCACAGCGAACACGGTGGCCACGATGCCCAGCACGGCCGCGCCGAGCGTAGCCCACACCTTGCCCTTATTCTGGTCAGTTGTTGCCATCTTCTTCATCCTGGCGCTTTTCGCGCTCTTCGCGGCTCCCGTCTGACCAGGGGCCGGCCGCTGGCGCCAGGGCGCCGAAATCGGTGATGGGGGGCACGTGGAGCCCCTGGCGGGCAGACTCCATGCGGAACTTCTGCCATTCCTCGAAACGCCGGTCTGCGTTCTTCTTCAGCTGGGTGTCGATCAGGAATTCCTGCTCGCGGCGCTTGTCGGCCTTGCGTTTGTAGTGGATGTTCACCAGCAGGCCCACCAGCGCAACCAGCACGCCGATCAGGCCGATGAGGTTGTTCAGGACGAACGCCACGGCGCCCCCAAAACCGCTGATGGTGGTGACTTTGCCGGCGACATTCGAGATGGTGTCGAGTGTTTCAATTTTCATCGGGGTTCCTTTTTTGTTGTGCCGGGCCGATCAGCCCTCCAGGTAGTAGTGCTCTTCCAGCTTCGCCACCCACACGTCCTTGATGGCCTGCGTGAGCAGGGGGGATTGGGCATCCTGGATGGCCTGGGCGGCAAGCTCAAAGGCCAGCGTGCCCATGTAGGCCGTGGCCGCAGTGACGGCCGGATCGTCCATGAGCGCCGTCAGGTCAGAAACCTGCCATACACCAGAGCGCACGCGGCTCATGTTGTCGGCCGCCATGAACGCCATCAGGTTGTCGCGCACGGCCGCCCGCTTGGTGTAGCGGGCTTCGTCGCGCTGGAACTGCGTGGCGCTATCCGCAGGCAGCGGCACACCGCCAGCGGCAAGCCAGGCGCGGTATGCCAAGGTTTCCGGGTGCTGGTCGTAGCCAGCTGGCACATCAAGAATGGGCACCTTCGTGTCACCATTCTTGACGACATAGCCCTCGCCAGTCAGTTGGTAGGTGGTCATGAATAAACCCCGGTTGCGTCCACCGTGCCAGCAGCATTGCCAGGCAGGTATGTGGCGCCAGCGCCTGCGACGTCGATCACACCATTGGTGACCGCCTCGTAGCGCTTGCCGGTGGCCGACCCGCTGAAGGTGACGGCCACGGCGCGGGTGATGGCATTCAAGCCTGCGTACGCAAAGGCGTTCGCAAAGGCTGGCGTGCCGGTCAAGGTGCAGGTCAGCACGTTGCAGCCGATCCGGCCGCCGATGTTGGTGTAAAGGTGATAACCGGCACCGCCGGTGATCGAATACGCCGTGGCCGCAAAGTCGGCGGTGGCACCGTTCTGGCAGCTGATGTGCGCATAGCCGCCAGAGCCAGTAGAGCCATAGTTGAGTCCCTGCAGCACAACATAAGTTGTCGCGCCATTGAGCGATACCAAATTACCAGTGGCTGCGCTGGTCAGCTTGAGGTATCGAATCTCATAGATGCCCTGAACGTTGGTACCAGATACGCATGCACCGGATGCGACTGAGATGTGCACGTTGGCGGGCGTGGTCTGGTTCCCCAGCACGATGATCCGCCCCGATCCCACGAAGCTCTTGAGCGTCGCACCCGCGCTGTAGGTGGCGTCGCCCATCTGCAAGGTGATGTTGAAGCCGCCGTTGTCGAGGGCGCTGGCGACGTCGATAGCCTTCTGCAGCGTCAGGAAGGCGCCGCCGCTGGTGTTCGCGAGGCCATCGTTGCTGTCGCTGCCGTCCGAGCGCACGTAGTAGGTGCGGGCTGCGGTCAGCTTCTCGCGAAATACCCCGGCAAGAGTGAGCTTCAGGTTCGCCCAGGTCAGCTTCTTGATCCCGTTCGCCGCAGCGCTGTCCACCAGGGGCAAGGTGTCCGCATCGACGGGCGTGGTCTTGCTGCTGGCAGCAGTCGTTTCAGGGGCGACGATGGGCGCATCGCCAGAACCAACAAGGCTCTGGCCGCCCGCGGTCTTGATGTTTGTGCCGGACACCAGGGCGTTGGCGCGAACCCACGCCAACAGGTTCGAGAAGGTCAGCTTCTTGAGCCCGTTGGACGCAGCGCTATCCACAATGGGAAGCGCGTCAGCGTTCGCTGGAGTGGTCTTGCCGCTTGCCGCATCTGTCTGGCTCGCCACCACCACAGGGATGTTGGACGCAGGCAGGGTATCGCTCGGCGCCATCTGCACCGAGCGCCCCAGGTAGCGGACAAGAGCGCGCCGGATTGCCATTACAGGACCACGTAGCCTTGATCGTCGGTCACAAGCTCGGTGGCGCTCTTGGCGATGCCGAGGTACTGGCTGACCTTGTTGGCGTTCGCCACGTCGGTTTCGTCCAGCGGCGTGTCGATGACGCCGCCGGCCGTGCCCAGCCAGTACGGCGCGCCCTGCGTCAAGCCGGAAAGGTCTGCGTTCACGCCGTCAAGCGGGTACACCACTGCCGTCGCGGCAATCGCGAAGGCATCCTGCACGAATCCGTCAGCTTGTCGGCCATTGCTGTTGTCGGCCAACCGGCAGCTGAACGTGCCGCTATCGCTGAAAAAGTTGACAAAGTTGCCGGCACTCAGCGCGTCGGTCGTTGGCGCGCTGACGGTCTGCACACCGGCGCCGGGCGGCAGGAAGGACTCGTCCAGCTTGCCGGAAGAGTTGGCGGCCAGGATCTTGCCGGCGTCACCAGCACCGGTCGACACGTCAATACCGAAGACTTGCTTCGTTTTGCCCGCGATGCGGGCCAGAAAACCTTGGATAGGCATGGTCAATTCTCCATTTCGATGGGATCTTGCAGGTTGAGGGTGAGCCGGGTAGGCGACACCGCATAGCCGATGAGCACGTCGTACCCATCAGCTGGTGGTGTCTGAGTCAGCGTGCCGTTTGCGCCCAGATACACCCGGCCCAGCGTCCAGTTCCAGCTGGCGTCGGTGATGTCCATCAGGCGCTGCACGTTGATGGGGGCCCCCGCCACGCCCGCCGTCAGGGTGACGCCGAGCAGCAGGTCGATGTGGTCCTCGTCGCGGTAGTCCAGCAGGAACACCTCGCCGGCAGTCTCGTACACCACGCGCAGCGCGCTGATGGTTTCACCGGCCAAACGCGCGACGGCTGCATTGCCGGCCGGCCCGGGGACACCCTGGCTGCCGTTGCCGCCAGGAACCCCGCGCACGGCGACGACGTAGCGCGGCACTTCCTGCTTGGCAACGACGGTCATCGTGGGGGTCGAAACCACCACGGACCGCGCATTGGCCGACACCACCGGCTGGGGGATGTCTGCGTTGACAACCTGCGTCATCGCGTGCCCTCGCGGTCGAGGAAAAAGGTGATGTTGTAGTGCCGCTCCACATCGCCGTTGGGCCGGATCACCTCCACCTGAGCCACGCACTTCGTCCAGGCCGGCGCAACGGTGCCGTACTGGTAGGCTGCGGTTGCTGTGTTGCTGCGCACCAGCGTCAAGGTGTTGCCGCTGAGCACAATGCCGCCGTTTTCGGTGGTCAGCGTGTCGATGATTTCGGTGGAGCCGATAGCGCGGCGCATCTGCGCGCGCGCCGTGCACCCGGTGTAGTCTTCAAGGACGCGATCCGACTCCGGCGCTGGCTCGCCGCTGCACTTGTAGAGCTGGCCGCACTCTTCCCGCACCTCGTAGGGGAAGTAAGAACGCTCCAGCGGCACGCGGAACGTGGCGCCCTGGTAGATCGTCAGTTCAAGCTGTGCAGGTGTCGTCATGGCCGGTAGTTTCTACGCCACCGGCCATGCGGCCAATCCCTATACGGGTCAGGAATCCCTGGCCATTTCCTGCATCTGCTGGCGCAGCGCCTTGGGAGCTGTTTCTGCAATGCGGGTGGTGCGATCCTTGCCCATCTCGCGCACCCGCTTCCAAACGTCGGGCATCTTCACCACGATGGGCTGGTCCGGGTTGTTCGCGTTCCACGACTCCAGCCGGGCTCGCACGCGCTCCAGCGCCGCCTCGTCCTTGTTGAACAAGGCGTCAGCCCACTGGGCTTTGATTTCCGCGCTGGACTGCGTGTAGAACGACTTGCTGCGCTGCATGAAGCTGTTGGCCTCCTGCACCTGCGCCACCGAGCGCGGCTGGAACCCGATGGCCTTGGCCAATGACTCATCCAGCGTGGTGTCGATGACCTTGTACCCCTTGGTGTCCTTGTAGATACCGCTGGTGGCCATGTCCACGCCCTTGACGGCATTGCGGACGGCCGTGGGCGCCACCTCCAGCGCCGCCCCACCCACGTCGCCCGTCAGCACCTTGCGGGCGCTGGTGAAACCGCGTGCCACCAGGTCGCCAGCCGGCCCGGCCAGTTCCATCAGGTCGCGCTCGCGGCTGGGCTTGGTCAGCAGCAGGCCAGTGCCCGGGATCAGGTTGCCCATGCCCAGGCGGCCCGACACGTCGATGGGGGCGCCGGGCAGGCCGGACAGGCCGTTGTCCAGGAACTCGCCCAATTCCTTGCCGACCACCTCCTGAACGGCTTTCTTGCGCCATTGTTTGCTACTAATGTTGTAGCCCATCAGCTGCCCGATGCCGTCAATCAGGTCTTCCAGATCCTCCACGAACGGCAGTCCACCGCCGCCGCCCATCAGCATCAGCATGACCATGGACCACGCCACCGCCCGGCGGCCGGCCGCGCGCTGGGGCGATCCGGGCGCGCCGGCATTCCACGTGCGGTTCAGCAGCTCGAGGTAGGAGATGCTGTAGGTCTTGAAGGTCATCAGCGTGCCGCCCACGGCGCCGCGCGCCCAACGTGGCTTGTTCGCCTTGCTGTAGAGGAACTGGGTTTCCAGAACGGCCTTGCGGGCGAATGCAGCCGGATCGCCCAGTTTCTGCTCCTTCGCCAGCCGGTAGGCGGCAATGAAGGTGCTACGGCGGTTGAACTGCTCGGCCAGGGCGAACGGCTGGCCCCACAGCACCTTGGTGCGCTCCCAGGTGTTGCTGGCCGCCGCGCGGGCGTTGCCCAGGCGGGTGCCGTCGCCGCTGGAAAGCGTGCCGGCACCGCGGGCCTGCGCCATCAGCTGGTGGATTTCCTGCGGGGACACGATGCCATCGTCCTCGGCGTGGTGCAGCGCATCCGCCAGGTCGGCCTCGTACCGGAAGCCCTTGGCGCCCATGTCGCGCATGGCGCGCGTCAGCTGCCCGGCCGCCTTGCGCATGCCGCCGAATTGGGAAAGCCAGGGCATGGTGACGGCGAATGGCTGCGTGGTGTTCACGAAGGCGGAGGCGATCGAGCCGCCCAGGTACTGCGCGAACAGCATGCCCCGGATGGCCTGGCCTTCTTCCTGCGGGTCGCTGATGTATTCGCGCAGGCTGATAGCCACGTCGCGCAGCTGTCCTTGCTCCTTGGGGATGCCCTGAATGGCCTGCTCCATCCGGCCGGCGTTCAGCGCCCCGGCGCCCAGGCGGGCGTTCGAGTAAGTGAAGTTGGCCAGGACGCGGCCCACGTCCTCGCTGTAGCCTGCGATGCCCTTGCGGTGGATCAGGCGCTTCAGCGCGCTCTGGTTGTTCTTGGTCAGCTGCAGGTAGGCCTGGAAAGCCTTGTCCTTGGCCTCCGACTCGCCGGTGCTCATGCCCAGCATGTTCCCGAACATTTCCAGGCTTTCCGGGGTGATGCCCTGAAACAGCTTGTACGACTGTTCGCTCATGGTGCCCTGCGTCACGGTGGCGTCGCGGAACTCGGCGCGCATGCGCTCGGCCATCTTGTTGGCCTCGCGCGGCGTCTCGAACATGCCGAAATACTCCCGCTTGCCGTCCTTGGCCACCACGTCCACGGTGTAGCGGCCGAAGCGCGACAGCGGGGCATACCCGTGGGCGATCAGGTCCGTGATCTTCTCGTAGCGGTCCACCACCGCGTTGTTCAGGTCCATCAGGCGGTCGGCATCCTCGGGGTTCTCCCGGGCCTGCTGCTGGAGCTCGTTCGTCAGCAGGTCGCGGGCGTCGGCCAGCGTGGGCGCGTCCAGCACCACGTCGCGCATGCCGGCGAAGTCCTTGCCCAGCACACGCAGCATGTCGGCCCGGGTGGTCATGTCCAGCGAGCGGTCAATGGCCTTGCGTGCCTCCTGGTAGAGGCTTACCTGCGTGTCCGTGGCGCCAAAGATTTCTTTCAGCTCTTTTTCGCTCCACAGCACGCCCGGCTTGAGCATCTTGCTATTAAATTGGGAGTTAATCAGGTTCTCGAACTGCTCCACTGGCAGGCCCTGCCACATGCGCAACACCTCGGGGGCGATGCGCCCGGCGAGCAGAAGCTGCCGCGCCTTGTCGTCGGCCGACAGGTTGCTGTACTTCGCCTGCAGGTCATCCACGCGCACGGCCTTGCCGTCCACGTCGCGGCCCCACAGCAGCGTCCCCTCGAACAGGGGGCGCGCCACTCCAGCGTTGTCCTCGGCGCTCACGGGCTTCTTGGCTTTTTGCCCCCAGAACTTCAGGTCGCGCAGGGTGTCCACGCGCGGCATCAGGCGCGGCCCGGCGTCGGCCGCGTCGCTCGCCAGCATGGCCACATCGTCAATGAACTGCTGCGCCGACTCGAACACCGGCTTGAACTCTGGGCTGCGCTCGGCCAGGTTGCGCATGGTACCCACGGTCTTGTCCCACACCGACACCTGCCCGGGGGCGTTCATGGCCTGGTCAATCTGCGCCAGGGCGCTGTCCTTGAGCGCGGCCATGTCCTTGGTGCCGAAGTAGCTGATGTCGGCGTTGTCGGGGTCGTAGGTGCCACGGTTGCCGATGGCGCTCTTCACCTGCGTGGGCTCGAAGGCCACAAAGACATCGCCTTTTTCCTTGCCGGTGATGGATGCGGTGTCCACCACATTGCGAACGATCAGGCCGTCATGCCCCATCTGCTTGGCGCGGATGGCGGCGTCGCGCACGCTCACGGCGCCCTGCGGGAGGTTGCCGAACACCTTGGGCTTCCACTCGCCCCAAGGCACCGGGATGTTGTCATTGCGCTTGCCGGCCGCGTCGATGACCAGTGGGTTGCGCAGCGCCAAGAAGGCCGGATACACGGTGCCACCGCCGGGGCGTGCGCTCAAAAATCGCCCGCGCGAGTAATCGCTGGCAACAACAGCGTTGCTCGTGAAGTAGATCGCTCCATCGGCGTCGGGCTGGAATGCGGTGATTTCGCCCGATGTGGAACCGTGGAAAACCCGCAGCGGCTGGCCGGCGGCGTCCACCACCTTGCTGTCGCCGAACCAGCGCTTGAAGGCCTCCGACTCGGTGGGCGGTGCGGCGGCAAAGGAGATTTCAGCGCCAGGATCACCGCGGCCGGTGGCTGCGGCGTTCTCGCGCATCAGCGCCGCGCCAGCGCGCATCACCTCGTCCAGCACGCTGTTGCCAGGCGTGGGGTCGGTGGTCAGGCCCAGGAAGTTGCGCACGATGCGCACGAACTCATCCCAGGCGGTGCGCAGCGTGCTGCCGCGCGGCGCGGGCATGGCCTTGAGCGCGGCCTGAAACTCGGGGTTGCTGAAAGCCTCGGCCACGAACTCGCGCACGTTGGTCATGCCGTACTGCTGGGCGGCCGCGCCGGTGCCCTCCACGTGCTTGAACAGGCGGTTCATCTGGATGGACGCCAGCCCGCGCTTTGCCAGGGCGTGCACCGTGGCGGCGTGGGTTGCTTCGTGCAGGAAAACCTGCTCGGCCTGCGCCGCAGCCAGCGGGGTCATCGTGATGGTGTCAGCGCTGTGCGTGTATTGGGCGATGTATTTGAACTCGTCGCTGCGGCCGCCCAGGTCGCCGCCCATCTTCACCTTGGGTGCGATTCCGGCCTTCACCAGCGCCTCGGCCAGTCGGCGGTTGTTCAGGCTACGCGAGGTGCCTGCGATCAGCTTCAGAATGTCCTGCGCCTGCGCGCCGGCCTGCACCAGTCCCATCACCGCGCGGTCGGCGGGCGTGCCCACCTTGGCGCCGGAAGATCCTGGCGCTTGGCTGATGTCAGGACTCTCGGGGTCGTAGGTGCCACGGTTGCCGATGGCGCTCTTGATCTGCTCGGGGCTGCGGACGAAGTAAATGTCGCCGTCGGCCCCCAGGTCGCCCTTGTTGCGCGCGATCACGCCGTCGTGGCCGTTGCGGTATGCCTCGTTGATGGCGGCCGCGACATCGGCCCGGCCACCTTCGATGACCACCGGGTTTTTCATCGACAGGTAGACGGGCATGACGTTGCCGCCTTCGCTCAGCCGCGATGCGTGCTGGTTGGCGATGTCGGGGGTGGACGAGAACCACATGCCGCCGCCCTCGCCGCGCGCGAACTTGGAGAAGTCGCCGGCCGTGCCGTGGTACACCACCAGCGGTTTGCCATCGGCGTCCACCACCTTGCTGCCCTTGAACCAGCGGCTGAAGGCCTCGCTCGTGGGCACACCAAAGGCGTCTTCGTCGTCTGCCAGCGGTGCAGGATTCGACGCCTCGCCCATTGCTTTCGCCTCTTCGGCCATGGAGGGCAAGGCGTACAAGGCCTGCTTGTCGGCCAGCACGTCCAATGCGCGGGCAGCGCGCTCGGCAGGCACGGTCACGTTCATGGTGGTGGCCGTGCTCACAAAGTCGGAGCCTGCCGCCTCGATCAGCTTTTTGTCCAGGAAGAACTTGGCGCCCCGGGCCTTGGACTTCGGCACACGGATGGTCACGGCCGCGCCCACGGGCACCACGCGCACCGCCTGGTCGCGGGTGCTGATGCCCAGCTTGTCGATGTTCTTGTCCGTGCTGTTCATCAGGAACGCATAGGCCTCGGCGCCGGTGCGGAACCGATAGTCACCCTGCGTATTCGCCTTCACGTTGAAGCCCTTGGGCAGCAGGATGCCCTGGTCGCTGGTGCCGTCGCTCTTGGTGAAGGAGATGATGGTGCCGCGCACGCCCTTGAGCTCGCCGTAGGCGGCCAGGAGGTTGCCGGTGATGATCTTGGCCGTCTCGCGCTCGGTCTGCAGCCCCTGCTGGAACGTCGATTCGATGCTGTAGCGGCGGCCCATGGCCGACACCTCGATCATCTTGAACTGGGTGGCCGGCACGGTCAGGCTGCGCAAGGAGCCATTCAAGGCGATCGTGATTTGCAGTTTCGACGCGGCGTAGGGATTCCCGTTGGACTTGTGCGTGCTGCGGATGTTGGTCACGACGGCGTTGTAGGTTTCCTCGCTAACCTGCACACGGAACATGGCCCCGATGGCGTGGTCCGCGATGTACTGGCGCATGGCGCGCGCCTGGTTCAGCGCCTGCTCCCGGCCGGCGTCGTCCAGCTTCAGCAGGTAGCGCTCCAGGTCGGGGTCTAGACGGTCAATCAGGGCCTGGGCGTGCTGCTGGAAGGTCTTGCCCTCCAGGTGCTCGGCGATGGCCGCCTTGATTTCGGCGGGCGTCATGGGCTTGCCCTGCGCCTTGATGCTGTACTCCCCGTAGATGGCGTCCTCGCCGAATGGCGTGGCCGGGTTCTCGCCCTCGAAAAGCACCTGCGAGCTGGTTTCCTTGGCGTCAAAGTCGAACGTGCGGGGCTCCAGGTCGTTCTGGTTTGTCTCGTTCAGGTAGTTGATGAGGTTTCGGTACTGGTCTTCCACTTCGTCGTAGAAATCCTGCTGCACCTTTACAGGCATCAGCGCCAGCCGGCCCGTGGCCTTACGGGCCATGTCCTCTTCGGTGGCGTTGCCCTCGCTGTCCAGCGGCGTGTCGATGCCCAGCGCGCGCGCCAGCTCCAGGTTGCTGTCCAGGTACTGCGCTACCACCTGGTCGCCGTATTTGTTGAGCAGCGACACGGCCTGCACGCTGGTGGCGCTCTCGGTGTTGCTGCTGGTGTTCGCATTCAGCGACTTCATCTTGTCGGCGGTCAGCGCCATCGGGCGCTTCTCGGCCGGCAGATCAACCCCCAGGATGGTGTATTTGGGTAGCGCCACCTGCCCGGTGCGGTGGATGCGGCCCAGCATCTGCATGAAGATGTTGATGTCCTGCGCGGGCTGGGCAACGATCATGTGGCGCTGCCGGCGGTCAGCGAACTTCTCGCTGGCGTGCAGGCTGATGCCAGTGGAACCGGCCACGTTCAGGATCACGGCGTCCAGGCGGCCGTCGTTGAAGCGCCGGGTGGTTTCCACCTTGTCGCGCTGCTCCTGCTGGTCGATAGCCGACAGCACGGGGCGCTTGCCGGAATAGTCCACGGACAGGTTGCGGCCGGTGATTTCGGCCACGCTGTACCCGGCCTTGGTGATGTGATAGCGCATCCAGTCGATGGGCGACACCGGGATGTCGATGTCAAGGCTGTCGATGACCGCCTGCGCGCGGTCGTAGGCCTCGCGGGTCTTGCCGTCCAACTCGTCCAGACTCACAAAAATCTTGGTCTTGTCGCCCTTCGAGTCCTGCATGACGATGTAGCGCGTGCGCTCCAGCGCGCGGGACAGCACTGTGCGGTAGTCGAAGTTGCCCAGCGGGGCGCCCGGCCGGATGCCGTTGTTCTCGGCGTATTCCGCCAGGAACGATCCCATGGTGTTCTCCACGGCGATCAGCGGCTTTTCGCCGCGCTTGAGCGATGCCACGGCCTCTTCGGCAGCGGTCTGAGCCTTCAGTCCCAGCAGCATCTGGCGCACGAAGTTGTGCACCACGCTGGAAAACTCGGTGTGGTTCACGCTCTGGCTGGCCTGGTTGCCGGCCATGTCCAGCATGCGCGCACCTTCCTGCTTGGCCTCTTCCTGGCGGGCCTTGACGTAGATGTTGTGGAACATGCCATCAGCGGCCACGATTTCGCGCAGAGCGCTGGTCGCGGCGTCCGACAGCTTCTCGTGCTCCGCGCGCTTCGGCGTGTCGGTCACGTTGGCGATGTTCACGCCGTCGTAGGAGCGCTCGCGCCGGAACATTTGGCCGGCCTTCACGAGGTTGTTGGCCACCACGGTCTGCAGCGGCAGGCCGCCCGCCGACATGGCTTCCATCAGCGTCGCATCGTCGGCCACGGCCTCGCCGATGTCGGTCTTGAAGTAAACCGGCATGTTGTCGGGGCGCTTTGCGTAGGTGGCCGACAGGTAGGTGACGCCCTGGCCCTGGTCCAGCACACCGCGGATGAATGCGCCGGTCGCCGAGTCGCCGCCCGCGTTGTGGCTCTCGTCCAGGATGAACACTGCATTGGGCGCAAGCGCCTCGATCGCCGTGCGCTGGGCGTTCGCCACGTTGATCTGCGAGTAGGTCATGAACACCGCGTTGCGGCCGTCTGGCAGCTGGCCGGTTTCGGCGATCTGCTGGATTGCGCGGCGGTGGGTGGTGGCCTTGTTGGCAAACAGGCGCTCGCCGCCCTGTCCCTTGATGGACTCGTCCACATTCATGATGAACGGCGCCACGTCGTCGGTGCCGATGTCGGCCAAGTCCCCGAACATATCGGTGAACAGGCTCGGCTTGACGGTGACGAACACCGGGGTTTTCCCGTTGCGCACGGCCCAGCGGATGATGGCCGCGGCCTGCCGTCCCTTCCCGATGCCGGTCTGGTCGGCAATGATCGTGCCCTTGCCGGCTTTGATCTGGTAGATGGCCGAAGCCACCGAGTCGATCTGCAGGCCCATGAGGGCGTTGTGCAGCGCGCTGGTGCTGAGGTAGCCCAACTCCTTGGCCGCGAACTCGTCGATGCTGCCCACGGCGTCTTCCAGGCGGTTCAGCGCAGCCTGCGTGGGGTCGGCCATGTTGCGCGGGATCAGCACGCCAGCGTCCTTGCGTTCGCTGCGCGCCACGTAGGCGACTTGGAACTCGTTGTCGGCTACGCCACCGTTTCCAGGATCTCCGACAGCGATTGCTCGGGCAGGCTCTCCAGCACGCTGCCGGTCTGGCTCCAGTCCACCAGCGACAGCAGGCGGTTGAACGCCTCGCTGCTGGCCAGGGCCTGCCCCCACTGCGGCGGGCTCGCGTTCTCCGCGATTTCCCACAGCTCGGGGGCTTCCTCCTGCGACAGCTCCAGGGCTTGCCGCGCCGCCTGCGGGCTCTCGTCCACCAGCTGCTGCAGGCGCTGGGCCAGCAGGCTGCGGTGCAGTGAGGGGTTTGGCTTCGATGCCGTTTGCACGGCCAGCGCTTTCCGCTGCGAGGGGGTCAACGGGCCCGCTGGCAGCCATGCTGCGTTCGTACTGGTCATAGACTTCTTCCCATGTGTCCACTCGCGGCACCGTGCCGCTCGCTGGAGATACGTTTTTCGAGGCCTTGCGCCCGGCGATCGTGATGACACGCACCGGCCAGCCGGCCCCCTGCCGCTGGTAGAGCTTCCCATCGGCCTCAAAGTGCCCGCGCACGTCGTAGTGGCTGTAGAGCCAGTTGAAGAACACAAGGTCATCGTTGCTGATGCCGCCGGGCACCTTGTTCGCCCCCAGGATCAGCACGGCGCGCCCGTCGTCTTTCATGGCTTCCAGTGCCCGGGCGGCAATCAGGTGGTCAATCTGGCCTAGGCTGTAGCCGTCCACCTTCACCTTGGTGGTCTTGCCGTTGGCGTCTTTGATGGAGCCGAACGGGGGATTCGTGATGACCGCATCGACCGACAGGGGGGTGACGCGCTCAACCGCATCCCGCTCGGTCACACGTGCGAATCCCTGCGCGCGCAGCTCGGCGGCGCGCTCGGGGTTCAGTTCGTTGGCGATCGCCTTGGCCGGGTCGGCGCCGATCAGCAGCATGCCGTTGCCCGCAGTGGGCTCTAGCACCGTCGTGTTGGCGTCGATGCCGGCCAGGCGCGACGCCAGGTACGCCAGCGGCGCGGGGGTGCTGTAGGCTTGGTTCTCGATGCTGGTGCTGGTGCGCACGTTCAGCAACGGCTGCGACTCGTACAGGCGGCCCAAGATCGCAAAGGTGGTCTTCGGCCCCTCGCTGCGGTTCTTCTGCACGATGGCACGCGCGCGGTCCACGATGACAGCTTCCAGAGCCTCCTGCGCTTCTTTCATGCGCGCGGGCGTGGCCGGCGCGCCGTCATAGGACTCCACCAGTTTCTTCAGCGCCGGGTTGTCCTTGGGCATGCGCCCGGCTTCCACCTCGGCGGCGAGCGCGGCCTTCAGTGTGGCGCCGGTGGGCTTGGCCACCTCGGATTCCTTGCCGGTGGCAGCCGCTGCAATTTCCTCGGTGGTGGCGCCAGCTCGGCGGGCTTCATCCACCGCGGCCATGAGCGCCTTGCCTTGCTTCGTGGCGTTGGGGTTGCCAACAATGCTCAGGCGGCCGTTGGCAATGCCGTCGATCTGCGCGCCGAACTGACCCGACATGCGATTCATGTCAGCCACGGAATTGAGCCAGCGCTCCTTTTCGGATACCTCGGGGGCTGGCGCTGGTGCCTCGGTGGCGTCATCCTCGGCCACAGCCTCATGGGCTTCAATCTCGGCCTTGGTTTCAACGTCGATCACCGTGCGCTTGGTGTCCGCGCCCTTCTTCCCGCCGGCCATGCCGATGTAGGCCCCCTGCAGGTGGTCCAGCGTCAGCGCGTCGGCAGCCTCGTCGCCCAGGTTCGTGCGGATCTGGTCCAGGGCGAACTTCGCAGAATCCTTGAACTTGTGATACCCCAGGCGGAATGCCGCGTCAAGCAGGCGCGTGAGCACGGGCAGGAGCTTTTGTTCCTGCTCGGGCACGATGTTCATGCGCCCGTTCTTGCCCAGGATGTCGCCCAGGTCGGCCAGGGCGGCCATCAGGTCGGCCTTGGCGCGGGCCTGCGCCGGGTTCACCTTCGGCTTGGCTGGTGCGGGCGCGGCCACAGGCTCTTCCGCAAGCCTGATTTCAGAAATAGCGACATCCAACCGCTTGCCATCCGCCGCAATGAGGCGCGCCATGGGCTCGGGATCAAATCCAGCCATCTTCCGCCGGAATACCGCCTCGATGGTGCTACGACCAATGGTGCGGCTCGGAACGTCCACTACGTCGCCGGGCTTGAAACCCTCCAGCGACTCCATGCTGCCGCTGTTTTTGGGGTCTGGTGCGCCAGTGAAAAGCGAAGTAACCGGGCCTGTATTTGAGGTGGGGGCAGGCGCGGCGGGCGTCGCACTGACGCCAAATTCCATGCCCTCGATGGCCTTGCGTGCGGCATCACCCTTGCCCCAGCCCCACTGACGATCTGGGCCAACAGGGCCTTTGGTGAACGTGGCGCGCGCACCCTTCTCGCGGCTCTTGACCACCCAGCCCTTGCCTTCTTCGGCGATCCACACGTCCTGCTCGAACTCGGTGCCAGAGTCTTTCACCAGCACCTTGCCGGCTTCCAATGCCTCCAGGGCCTCGCGCTGGGTGGTGGGCGTCACGCGGTCGGTAAGTGGGACCTTGCCTGCAGCGCGCTCTGCCTCGGAAAGACCATCCCTACCTATTTCGGTCACGACAACACCCCGCTTTATTCCAGAGACAGTTGCCGGCGCCGGGGCTGGCGCTGGGCGCGGCGCAGCTTTCGGCGCCGGCGGTTGCGCTACATTTTTAGTAGCTGCCGGCGCTTTGCTGTTCAGCGCTGGAGCCTGATTTTCCAGGTATTTTTCGCGGATAAACCAGCCGTCATCCTTCTTGAACGTGTATTCGTCGATGGCCTGGGCCTGCTCCTTCGTCAGGTCAGTGCGCACCACGCCGCGCAGCGTCTTGCCGCGGCCGGTGACGTGCTCCACGATGGCGCCGGGTGTTGCTACATTTTCTGTAGCTGCTTGCGCTTGCTGGTAAAGACCTACACGCTTTTTCGTCTTGGCGCTGTCGAACACCCATGCCTTGAATTCGTCCTGCGTCATCTGCGCGATTCCGCCCAGGCCGGTCCAGCCCTTGGCGTAGTTGCGCAGGTACACCTCGCGGGCGTTCGCCTCGTCGGTGGCGCCCATGATGACCTTGTGCTCGTCCAGCGATCCGTCCTTGTTGTTCTGGTCCACCACGAACACCGGCAGGCTGGTGTCCTCGGCGCGGTCGGTCAGGAACACGTCCACGTGGTCTTTGTCCACGCCCACGGTGCCCTTGAAGTAGCCGTAGTGGTCCTTGAGCGGTGGCCACTCGGGGCGGCGGCGCGTGCCGGCTGGCGTCTCGATGCTGATGTCCAGGCCGTTGATGACGACGTGGCCCTTCTTGTAGTTGCCGGCCTCGCGCTGGGCCTGGGTGGGCTCGGGGCGGTCGTTCTTGGGGGACATGGCCGCATCGGCGGCGGCGGCGTCCACCGCGCCGGATGGCGCTGCAGCCGCGGCTTCCTGCACGCGGGTGGCAATGTCGGGGTCCGTGATGTTGCCAAGCACCAGGGATGGGGATGCACCGTCGCGGATGCGCTCGGCCTCAGCCTGCACGAAAGCCTCCACCCGCTCGGGGAACTTGCGCTTCCACAGGTTCCATGCGTCCTTCGAGGTCTTGCCCGATGGGGTGATCCGGCCGCCGTGCTTTTCATTGAAGGCGTCGTAGAGCGCAGAGCCTACGCCCGTACCCTTCACCTCATCGTCCACCTTCACGATATCAACGCTGGCATCTTCGTTCAGCTGCTGTGCGGCGCCGCGCGGCAGGTTGTCCCGCAGGCGGCCCACGCGCTTGCCGTCCTTTATGGCGTCGAAACCGTCTTCGACTTCCACGATGGTGACGCCCGCCTTTTCTGCTGCCGTGGTCGGTGCTTTTGCTACTGTTTTAGTAGCTGTCTGCGCTTGTTGAGCAACCGCTGGGCCAGGATTTGCAATGGCATTTGCCAGCGATTTCTGGATGCTGGGGTTCATGTCCGCCCACGGCACCCGCTTCAGCATCTTGCGCTGGATCGGCTTCAGGCCCTCTGCTCGGGCCAGGATGGCTTCGCGCTCGGCGGTCGGCGTGCGCGTCCAGGTGGCGCCGGCATCGTCAGATCCATCTCCAGCTGCTGGGGCGCGCGCCGGGCCTTTCGCTGCGCGCGCTGGCGCTGCTTGCGTTCCAGGGTTCGTAGGCGTGGTGCGGCCATTGGTTCCTTCATCAATGAGGGTACCAGCGTCTTCGGTGACGCTGGCAAACCCGGCATCCAGGCCGGGGGCGGTGGGTTCAGGTGCCGACTGCTCGTCGGCCAGCTCGCGCTGCAGCGCCTCGGCGCGGCGGCGGGACAGCTCCTTGGCCATCTGCATGCGCACGCCCTTGTTCTGGGCGCCGCGGAAGGTGTTGGCCAGCTGCTCGTCGGTCCAGTTCTGGATGGTGTCGGGCTCCAGGAGCTCGCCGGTGGTCAGGTCAATCCGGCGCTGCCCCTCAACGGCTGCTTTGCGGCCAGCGGCGGCGGCCTTTTCCATGCTGGCGGCCATCTCTTCGGCCTGGGCCTGGGCCTGCTTGGCCTGCTCGCCCTCCTGCTGCTGCTGCGCCTCGGCCGCCGCGGCCTGCTGCAGGCCATCGGTCACGCCAGTGTCAACCGCCAGGGCGGCGGCGCCAGACATTGGCCCGGCTGCGGGGTCCAAGCCCATGCGCGCGGATGGCGGCATGTCGGCGAGGCCTCGGTCCAGCTGCTGCAGGTCCAGCACGGGCTTGGGCACAGCGCGCGGCACGCCAGCCGCCTGCAGGGCGCCTTCGTCCAGCACCGGCGCAGCTTTGCTGGCGGCGTCCAGCTGGGCGTTGAACGCCTGCCGCATGCGGGCGAGGCCTGCGTTTTCTTCGGCAGCAGCAGCCTGCTCGCGGCCCACGCGGGCATCGGCAGTGCGCTGCACGTCGGCGTCGCTGATGGTGGGGCGGGTTGCCGCGCGGTAGCCCGCTGCGCCGCCGCCCATGGCGCCGCCGGTCAGCAGCCCCATGACGGCCGCGCCGTCCACGTCCTTCAACCAGTCCTGGCCCAGCGCCAGATTCTGGAAAACCTGCTCGGCCACCGATTGCGGGAGCTCTTCCAGGAAGCCTTCGGCGATCGCGCCCTCGATCACCTGGCGGGGGATGCTCTTGACGGCCTGCTGCTGCACCAGGGGGTTCGTGGCGGCGCGCGCCGCTGCGTCAGCATCGGCCTTGGCAATGCCCTTGGCGCCCTGGGCCAGCATGGTGTCGGCATCGCCGATGCTCAGCTTGTTGGCCACCTTGCCGCCCAGCGCGCCGAACCCTGCGGTTGCGACACCGGTGGCGGCGGCCAGCCCGGCCTGGGTCGGCGTCAGGCGACCGTCCGCCGTCTCCTGGCGGATCTGCTCAGCGGCAGAGCCAGCCGCCACAGCTCCCTCGCCCAGGGCGCCGGCCAGGACGGGGCCCACTTTGGCAGCCGTCTGCAGGCCACGTGCGGCCACGCCGCCGGCAACCATGGATGGAACCGACTCGGCCACGGCGCGGCCGATCATGGTGGGGTTCTGCAGCACCACCTTGGCCTTGTCCACAAAGCCGTCAGCCGCGTCGAACTCGCGGTTCTGCGCGGTGGTCGCCTCGCTGTCAAAGAATTGGCTGGCAGCCTCCTTGGCCTGCTTGGGCCGGAAGCCGAAGGAGCCGCCCTCGTTCTCCAGGAACTTGCCTACCGCGCCGCCCGTGGGGATGTCGGCCAATCCCACCACGGCCTCGGGCACGCTGATGGCGCCGCGAGCGGCAACCCCAAGGGCATCGCCGGCCCAGCCCTTGAAGCCGCGGGCAGGGGGTGGTGCTTCTGGAACTGCGGTGGTGGGGTCGAAGCCTTCGGCTTCAGGGCGGGCGGTGGTGGGGTCGAATTCAGCCATCCCCCGACTTTACCCGGGGGGTGACAGAAAACCAGCCCTATGCGGGTCTTTTTATGCAGGTACGTATTTGGTGCCGTCCCAGCGCGCGCGGTTGCCCTTGGCGTCGGTGTAAACCTTGCCGGCAACGGGCGGCGCCTGGGGCGCCTGCTGGGGGGCGGCCTGCTGCACAAACTGCCCGGTCTGGTTGTCGATCACCTGCGATGGGCGGGTGTAGGCGATGCCCTGCGGGCTGACCTCCTGGCCGCCTGGCACGACGGTGTAGCGGTTCGCGGCTTCGGGCCGGCCGCCAATGGCTCGCAGGGAGGCCTCGGCCTGCTTGCGCTGCTCGGGCGTGGATTTCGGGTCCACCAGCACATTGCGCAGCTGCTGCAGCTGCTGGGCGCCCTGCGTGGACACTTCGCGCGCGCTGTTCTCGCTGGCCACACGCGAGCGGTCAATGCCCAGGCGCTCGCGGTCCACGTTGAACCCGGCGGCGGCGCGGCCGTTGGCGCCCGTCTGCTGGATGTTCTCGCGCGTGATGCCGCCAGCCTGCTGGATCTGCTCGCGCTGGATGCCAGCATTCGCCTGCATGGCCGCCACATCGGCCGTGGCCTGCGCGCCGCGCGCGGCAGCATCAGCTTGCACGGCAGCGCGGAATTCGGCCTGCGCCGCGTTGTTGCCCCGGGTGCGGTCGAACCGGCCGCCGTTGGTGGTGATGCTCAAGGCGCTGGTGCGCAGGTTGTCAATGTTCTTGCGGGTCTGCCAGTCGTCCACGCTGGTGCGCACCACGGGCGCGGCCACGCCGGCAGGCTGCGCCGTAGCGCCGCCAGGGGTGAAGCCGCGCGCGGCCGAAGTGGCCGCCAAGTTGTCGGCGGCCTGCATGTTCTGCGCACTGGGCTGCGCACCGGCAGGCGCGAAACCTGCCGCGGCGGCGGGGCTGTCGCCGTAGCTGTTGCCGTTGCGGTAGATGCCAGGGGCGACCTGTCGGGAGCCAGTGGCCATGGACTGGGCCTGCGCGGCCACGCGATCGCCCATCGGTTGAGGCTCCAGGGTCACAGGCTGGAAGCCGGCGGGTGCCTGCTGCGTGCCGGTGGACAGCCGCGCGTCGGTGGGGTTGGCGGGCGCTGCAGGTGCTGCAGGCGATGTAGCTGCTGCTGGCGCAGCAGGGGCGGTCGGCGCTGCGGGCGTGGCGGCCGCATCGCCGCGGTTGAACCCGTAGCCCGGGGCGCTGACGGCAGTTTTTGCCAGCCACGCGGCCCCATCGGCCAGCGCGCCGCCCACGGCAGCCATCTGGCGCCCGTATTCGCTCTGGGCAGGGGCGGGGGCTGCTGCTGGCGCGGCGGTGGGCTCGGGCGGGCGGTTGGCGGCTGCCGCCTGGGCGCCCTGCACGTACATGGCGGTCTGGTTGGCCAGCCGCGCGCGCTCTTCTTCGGGCGTGCCGCCGTTGGCCAGGAACAGTTGGGGCTCGCGCACGCCGTCGCCCCCCTGGGGAGCGAAACCCTGCGGCACGGGCGTGTGCGTGGCGTCCTTCATCTGGTTCAGCGCCTGCACGCCCACAGCG
>CAMLNH010000001.1 GCA_946481355.1 uncultured Curvibacter sp. | reverse complement strand
GCGATGCACTGGTGCCCGTGGTCATCCTGGGTGCGAGCAAGAACGAGAACCTCTACGTCAACGACGACGACAGCTGGAAGGCCAGCTACATCCCCGCCTTCATCCGCCGCTACCCCTTCGTCTTCTCGTCCAGCGAAGACGACAAGACCTTCACGCTCTGCGTGGACGAGGCCTTCCAGGGCCTGAACTACCAGGGCAAGGGCCAGGCGCTGTTCGGTGCCGACGGCAAGGCCACACCCTATGTGGACAACGTGCTCAAGTTCCTGCAGGAATACCGCCTGCAGTTCGAGCGCACGCGCGCCTTCTGCGCCAAGCTCAAGGCGCTCGATCTGGTCGAGCCCATGCAGGCCCAGTTCACCCTGCCCCAGGGCGAGAAGATGACGCTCACCGGCTTCCACGTCGTGGACCGTGCCCGTCTCAAGAAGCTGCCCGGTGACAAGCTCGCCGAGCTGGCCGCCACCGACGAGCTGGAGCTGCTCTACCTGCACCTGCAGTCCATGCGCAATTTCAACGCCGTCAAGGACCGTCTCGTGCGCAGCCGCGCCGAGTCGCCCGCCGCGCCGGCAGAAGACCCCCCCGCGCCTGCCGCGGCCCCTGCAGCTGCCGCCGCACCGGCGCCGGCGGCCAGCGGTCGCCGCAAGGGCGCGGCCGTCACCTCCGGCTGACCACGTGGGGGGCGGTTCGCCCCACCATGCCCGCGGCCCGGAGACGGGAGATGAATTCCGGGCCGCCCCGACAACCGCCGACGTGACCTCTTGAGCAGCGCACCGATCTACGCCCACACCGATACCGCCGCCCCCGACAGCGGCGGCATTGCCGCTGCATCGTCTGCCGCATCGCCGGCAGCCTCGGCCAGCGCAGCCGCGGCCGACGGATCGGCCTGGGCCGGGCTGAACCAGTCCAGCGACACCCGGGCCTTCTGCGCCAGCTGGCTGGCCATCCTCTGCCTGCAGGTGCCGCGCGTGCGCGGCGCCTTGGTGCTGCTGGCCGAAGCGGATCGCAGCTACGTGCCGGCCGCCTTCTGGCCCGACGCCGGGCGCAACCTCATGCACCTCGGGCCGGCCGCGCAGGCCGCGCTCACGCAGCGCCGCGGCGTGGTGCTGCCCGGTGCGGCCGGCGAGGGCAGCACGGCCAGCCTGGCCACCCACGTGGCCTATCCGCTGGAGATCGAGGGCGAGCTGCAGGGCGCCGTGGTGCTGGACCTCACGTCCCGGCCCGAGCCCGAGGTACAGCTCGCCTTGCGCCTGCTGCACTGGGGCAGCGCCTGGCTCATCGACCATTTCCGCCGTCAGCTCGTGCAGCGCGAGCGCCAGCTGGTCACGCGCCTCTCGCTGGCCACCGACACCGTGGCCACCGCGCTGCAGGAAGAGCGCCTGGGCGCGGCCTGCCTGGCCGTGGTCAACGACCTGGCCGCACGCCTGGACTGCCAGCGCGTGGCCCTGGGCTTCGAGCAGGGCGGCTCGGTGCGCGTGCAGGCCATCTCGCACACCGCCACCTTCGACGCACGGACCGACTTCGTGCGCCTGCTGGCCGAGGCCATGGACGAGGTCTGGGACCTCGACCTCTCCGTCGTGCACCCGCCGCGCCAGAGCGACAGCGTGCCCGGCCTGGCGCACGCCGCGCTCTCGGCTGCGCGCCAGGACAGCGCCGTGCTCTCCGTGCCGCTGCGCAACGACGGTGTCATGGTGGGCGCGCTGACCTTCGAGCGTGCGCGCGAGCGTCCCTTTGCCGAGGAAGAGATTGCGCTCTGCGAAGCCCTGGGCACCCTGCTCGGCTCGGTGCTCGACCTCAAGCGCCAGCAGGAGCGCAGCCTGCGCGAACGCGTCACGGCCGCCTGGCGCCATGCGGCCACCAGCCTCTTCGGCCCCGACCACCCGGGCCTCAAGCTGCTGACCGCACTGGGCGTGGCCGTGCTGCTGTTCTTCAGCCTGGTCGACGGCACCTACCGCGTCTCAGCCAAGACCGTGGTCGAGGGCGAGGTGCAGCGCGCCCTGGCCGCGCCCTTCCAGGGCTTCGTCGCCGAGAGCTTTGTGCGCCCGGGCGACCGCGTGCGCGCGGGCCAGCCGCTGGCGCGGCTCGATGACCGCGATCTCAAGCTCGAACAGCTGCGCTGGCGTGCCGAGGTCGAGCAGGCCCAGCGCCGCTACCGCCAGGCCGCGGCCGTGTCGGACCGTGCGGCCATGGCCGTGACCTCGGCCCAGGTTGACCAGGCCCGCGCCCAGCTCACGCTGACCGAAGAGCGCATCGCGCGCGCCCTGGTCACTGCGCCCTTCGACGGCATCGTGGTGCAGGGCGACCTGAGCCAGCAACTGGGTTCGCCGGTGGAGCAGGGCAAGCTGCTGTTCGAGGTGGCGCCGCTCGACGCCTACCGCGTCATCCTGCAGGTGGACGAGCGCAACATCGGCGATGTGCAGCTGGGCCAGCGCGGCGAGCTCGCGCTCTCGGGCCTGCCTTACGAACGCCTGCCCTTCACGGTAGAGCGCATCACCCCCATCTCGGTGCCGCAGGACGGGCGCAACCATTTCCGCGTCGAGGCCCGGCTCGATCCCTCGGCGGCCGTGCTGCGCCCGGGCTTGGAAGGCATCGGCAAGGTCGAGATCGGCGAGCGCCGCCTGATCTGGATCTGGACGCATCCCTTCGTCGACTGGCTGCGCCTGTGGGCCTGGAAGTGGTTCGGCTGAAGCGCGGGCAACGACCATGAGCGACTCCATGCTCTCCACCAACTGGTACCGCGTGGCCGGTGTGCGCCCGCGCCTGCGCGGCCATGCCCGGCTGCACCGCATGCGCTTTCGCGGCGAGCTCTGGTACCTGCTGCAGGACCCGGTGAGCAATCGCATCCACCGCTTCACGCCCTCGGCGCGCTTCCTCATCGCCGCCATGGACGGCCAGCGCACCGTGCAGCAGGTCTGGGAGCTGGCCAACCGCGAACTCGGTGACGACGCTCCCAGCCAGGACGAGGTGATTCGCCTGCTCGGCCAGCTGCACGGCGCCGACCTGCTGCAGAGCGACACCCTGCCCGATGCGGTCGAGCTCTTCGAGCGCGGCGAGAAGCAGGAGCGCCAGACGCGGCGCAAGTCCTGGCTCAACCCCATGGCCATCCGCATCCACCTCTGGGACCCGGATGCGCTGCTCAACCGCTTCCAGCCCCTGATCCACAAGGTCTGGAGCCGCTGGGGCGGCCTGCTCTGGCTGGTCGTGGTGCTGCCCGCGCTGCTGCTGCTGCCCTCGCAGTGGGAGGCGCTCACCGGCAACTTCGCCGACCGCGTGCTCGCCACCGACAACCTGCTCATGCTGCTGCTGGTCTTTCCTGCGCTCAAGGTCCTGCACGAGCTCGGCCACGCGGTGGCCGTCAAGCGCGGCGGCGGCGAGGTGCATGACCTGGGCGTGGTGCTGCTCGTGCTCATGCCCGTGCCCTATGTGGAGGCCTCGGCCTCCAGCGTGTTCAAGAACAAGTACGAGCGCGCGCTCGTGGGCGCGGCCGGCATGGTGGTGGAGCTCTTCATCGCCGCGCTGGCCTTCTATGCCTGGCTGCTGCTGGAGCCGTCCTTCCTGCGTGCCGTGCTCTTCAACGTCATGCTCGTGGCCGGCGTCTCCACCCTGGTCTTCAACGGCAACCCGCTGCTGCGCTACGACGCCTATTACATCCTGGCCGATCTGATCGAGATGCCCAACCTCGCGCAGCGCGCGCTGCGCTACTGGGGCTACCTGATCGAACGTTATGCCTTCGGCGTGAGCGAGGCCGAGACCGCCGAGACCCGCCGCGCCGACAAGCTCTGGCTGGCGGCCTACGGCGTGCTGTCCACCCTCTACCGCGTCTTCGTCACCATCGCCATCGCGCTCTTCATCGCCAGCGGCTTCTTCTTCATCGGCGTGCTGCTGGCCTTCTGGGCCGTGGCCAGCATGATGCTCATCCCCCTGGGCAAGGGTGTCAAACACCTGGGCAGCAGCCCGCGCCTGCTGCCCTATCGCCGCCGCGTCTGGGGCGTCACCGGCGGCGTGCTGGCCGGCCTGGCCCTGCTGCTCTTCGCCGTGCCCATGCCTTTCCGTACCCTGGCCGAGGGCGTGGCCTGGCTGCCCCAGCAGTCGCTGGTGCGCGCGGGCCAGGGCGGCTTCGTGGTCGAACTCGTGGCGCGCCCGGGCAGCAACGTGCAGGCCGGCGAACTGCTGCTGACCCTGCACAACCCCGAGTTGGAGGCCGAGGTGGCCAGCGCTCGCGCCCGTGTGGCCGAGCTGCGCGCCATCCACGGCGCGCATTTCTCCACCGACCGCGCCCAGGCCGCCATCGCCCGCGAGCAGCTGCAGGCGGCCGAAGAGAGCCTGGCTATCCGCGAGAGCCGGCTCGCGCAGCAGCAGGTGCGCGCCCAGGCCAGTGGCGTCTTCGTCGTCGCCCGCGCGCAGGACATGCCGGGCCGCCACTACCGCCAGGGCGAGCTGCTCGGCTATGTGCTGGACCAGCCGCGCCTGCTGGCGCGTGTGGTAGTGGGCCAGGACGCAGCCGATCTGGTGCGCGGCGCCACGCGCGGCGTGGAGCTGCGCCTGGCCCATCAGCCCGAGCAGGTGCTGGCCGGCCGGCTGGAGCGCGAGGTGCCCGGGGGCGACGAATACCTGCCCAGCCGCGTGCTCTCCGTCGAAGGCGGCGGCCGGCTGGCTATCGACCCGCGCGACAACCAGGGCGCGCGCACGCTGGAACGCACCTTCCAGTTCGACGTGGCCCTGGCCGACGGCCCCGCGGGCGAGATCCCGCCCGTGTACTTCGGCGAACGCATCCACGCGCGCTTCGAACACCCGCCCGAGCCCCTGGCCCGGCAGTGGTACCGCGACATCCGTCGCCTCTTCCTCTCGCACTTCCAAGTGTGAACGGGGCATTCACCATGTCCAGCCTCGCGCTCCCCTACAGCTCGCAGCACTGGGCCCGTGCCTGCCCCTATGCCGAACGCGCACGGCCCGAGCTGCAGTGGCACGACCGCACCGCGCTCGCGCTCGACAGCACCCTGCTCGCGCCGCTGCGCGAGCTGCTGCAGCGCGACCTGCGTGTGATGCGCCGCGTGGCGCAGGATGCGCTGTCCCGCTCTGACGCCATGGACGCGCTGGGCGACGACGCACTGCGCGCCCTGGCCGCCAGCCTGCGCCCGCGCCTGCGTGCCCAGGGCTACACCCCCGAGCTCGTGGCCGAGACCTTTGCGCTCATCCGTTCGGCCGCTGCGCGAAGCCTGGGCCAGCGCCACTTCGCCAGCCAGCTCATGGCCGGTGATGCGCTGCTGCGCGGGCGCCTGGCCGAGATGGCCACGGGCGAGGGCAAGACCTTCTGCGCCACGCTGCCGGCCTGCACCGTGGCCCTGGCTGGCTACCCCGTGCACGTCATCACCGTCAACGACTACCTGGCTCGGCGCGACGCCGAGAAGATGCAACCGCTCTATGACTTCCTGGGCCTGAGCGTGGGCGTGGTCGTGCAGGGCATGGAAAAGCCGCTGCGCCGCGCGGCCTATGCGCAGGACATCACCTACGCCACCAACAAGGAAGTGGCCTTCGACTACCTGCGCGATCGCGTGGCCATCAAGGGCCGCGGCAGCCGCCTGCACCAGGCCGCGCGCGTGCTGCGGGGCCAGGCCGAGGGCGAAGAGGCGCTGGTGATGCGCGGCCTCTACTACGCGCTGGTCGACGAGGCCGACAGCGTCTTCATCGACGAAGCCCGCACCCCGCTCATTCTCTCGGCCAGCCGCGGCGGCGCCGAAGACACGGCCGACTGCACCGCCGCCCTGGCGCTGGCGGCCGAGCTGGAAGAGGGCGAGGACTACCGCGTGGACCCGCAGGCCCACCGCGTGGTGCTCACCGAGGCCGGCCAGGCGCGGCTCGACGACTACGCCGAGGCACACGCCGAGACGCTGGGCGGTGTCTGGACCTCGCCGCGGGCCCGCGAGGAACGGCTGCGCCAGGCCCTGGCCGCGCTGCACCTGTACCGCCGCGACGAGCAGTACGTGGTGGCCGAGGACAAGGTGCAGATCGTCGACGAATCCACCGGCCGCCTCATGCCCGACCGCTCCTGGGAGCGCGGCCTGCACCAGATGATCGAGGCCAAGGAAGGCGTGGCCCCCACGCCGCGGCGCGAGACCCTGGCGCGCCTGACCTACCAGCGCCTGTTCCGCCGCTACCTGCACCTCTCGGGCATGACGGGCACCGCCGCCGAGGCCGCGCGCGAGATCCGCACCGTCTACGGCCTGCAGGTGGTGCGCGTGCCGCTCAACCGCCCCTCGCGCCGCGTCTACCTGCCCGACGTGCTGCTGCCCACGCTGCAGGCCAAGTGGGAGGCCGTGGCCGCCTCGGCCCAGGCCCTGGCGGCGCAGGGCCGGCCCGTGCTCATCGGCACGCGCTCGGTGCGCGCCTCGGAGCAGATCAGTGCCGTGCTCACGGCCCGCGGCATCGCCCACGCCCTGCTCAACGCCAAGCAGGACGCCGACGAAGCCGCCGTGGTGGCCGAAGCCGGCCAGGCCGGCCGCGTGACGGTGGCCACCAACATGGCCGGCCGCGGCACCGACATCGAACTCGGCGAGGGCGTGGACGCGCGCGGCGGCCTGCACGTCATCCTGACCGAATTCCACGACTCGCGCCGCGTGGACCGCCAGCTCTTCGGCCGCAGCGCGCGCCAGGGCGACGCTGGCAGCTGCCAGGCCATTGTCTCGCTCGAAGACGAGGTCTTCACCGTCGCCGTGCCCGGCCCCACGGCCTTGCTGCAGCGTCTGCTGAGTGAAGGCCGGCGTCTGCCCGCCGGGGCCAGCACCGCGCTGCGCTGGCTGGCCCAGTGGATGACCGAGCGCCGCCACACCGCGGTGCGCCTGAGCAACCTCCAGCAGGACCGCCAGCTCGACCAGTCGCTGGCCTTCACAGGGAAAGGTGAATGATGAAACACAAGCCTCTGCTGGCCCTCGCGGCCTGCGCCCTGGGCAGCGCCCAGGCCAATCCCTATGACTGCCTGATCGAACCCAACCAGACCGTAGAGCTGCGCAGCCCCGTGGAAGGCGTGATCCACGACGTGCTGGTCAAGCGCGGCGACCGCGTGCGCGCCGGCCAGGTGCTGGTGCAGCTCGACTCTTCGGTGGAACAGTCCAGCGTGGAGCTGGCCAAATACCGCGCCCAGGTCAGCGGCCGCCTGCAGTCGGCCAAGAACCGGCTCGACTACACCAGCAAGAAATACGAACGCTCGCAGGAACTGCACAGCAAGGAGTTCGTGGCCGCGCAGGCGCGTGACGAAGCCCAGGCCGAAAAGCTGCTGGCCGAGTCCGCCTACAAGGAGGCACAGGAAGAGCTGGAAGTGGCCCGCCTCGAATACCGCCAGGCGCAGGAAGCGCTGAGCCGCCGCACCCTGCGCAGCCCCTTTGAGGGCGTGGTGGTGGATCGCCTGCTCAACCCCGGTGACCTGGCCGAATCGGGCACGGGCCGCAAGCCCATCCTCAAGCTCGCGCAGGTGCGCCCGCTGCGCGTGGAAGTGGTGCTGCCCATTGAGGCCTATGGCCAGATCAAGCGCCTGAGCACCGCCGACATCACGCCCGAAGCCCTGGGCGGCAGCTACAAGGCCACCGTCACCATCGTCGACAGCGTCTTCGACGCCGCCAGCGGCACCTTCGGCGTGCGCCTGGAGCTGCCCAACACCGCGTCGGCGCTGCCGGCCGGCGTGCGCTGCAAGGCGGACTTCCCGGCGCTGCGCGGGATGAAGCCGCGGGCGGGGGCGATCAGCGGGTCGGCGCGTTAGCAGGCTTCAGCTGACAGTCAGCAGCGGTCAGCGCCTAACAGACTTCGACTGGCCATGACTTCAGATGACTTTGCATGCGATCGGTAAGGCAAGCCGGAACAAAAAAGACTGATATAACTCAGTCGCATCAACTGTTCACAGGGAAACTTGCTGGTTGACGGCCTGATCAGCCGGACAGATGGACTGTCTCCAACCAGTCAGTTCTGATGATTGCACCAGCCAGAGACCAAAAATCATGAAGACGTCAATTGCCGTTGCCGCGGCGCTGCTTCTGGTGTTCGCAGTCGCGTTTGCGGTGGTCCGCATGGACTGGGTGGGTGCGGATGCGCTTCGTTTCCTTCCGGCCATTGCAGCGGTCATCATCGCTGCAGGCCTGATTTCTCCGGTGATTGCCAAGCGTCTCCAGAAACGCCGCAGGTCGCCAACGTCTTTGAAGGGGGATGAGAAATGAGAGCGGTGCGCCGCGCTATCGGGATGGTGCTGGTTGCCGTTGCAGCTTTGACGCAGGCGCAACCCTCTTTTGCACAAGCAGACTGGGACCCCCTGGATGGGGTGTCGCAGATGGTCTCCTGGTTTGCCAAGCTCAATGAACAGATCGACAAGGTCGTAGAGACTGAGAAGCGAGGCCAACTGGTTCGGGCGGTCGATCGCCTGCGCAAGGAACTCTATGCATTGGAGGCAAGCGCTGTGGTGCTTCTGGACAGCGTGCCAGAAAATCCTCCGAGTGCTGAGGAGCGGCAGTATCTCCAGCAGCTCTCCACAGAGCTTCTTCGCGTCGTGATGCGGCTCAGCAAAAGTGTGCGCGAGGTCGGGGCGGAGCTGCGTCTCAATGATGCTGAGCAGATTGAATCCGCACTGACCTATGGCCTGCGGACACGGGCTCAAGTCTTGACTGAATTCCAGCAAGCGCTGGCTCAGTCCGAACAGGGGAAATGGCATCCCTCGGTAGTACGACGCCGGCTGGACGTGGGTATCCAGGCTGTGAAGGCGGCGCAACTGGCCGCGACAAAGTTTCGCCGGGATCTGGATGCGAAGAAGTAGACCTCGCGGAGTGTGCGAATGAGGTCTGTCGTCATGATCGAACCGTGCGCCTCGCCCGAACAGGCCGGCTGGCTGTCGCTTCGGCGTGCGCTGTGGCCAGAAGGGTCGGATGCCGAGCACCTGGCCGAGATGGCCGAATTCCTCGCCGCCCCGCAGCGGTTCGCGCAGTTCGTCGCCTACGACGCCGCCGGCCAGGCTCTGGGCTTCATCGAGGCCTCGATCCGCAGCGACTACGTGAACGGCACACAAAGTTCACCGGCGGCCTTTCTGGAAGGCATCTACGTGTTGCCCGCTCACCGGCGCAGCGGCGTCGCCCGGTCTCTCTTCGCGGCCGTTGCTGCCTGGGCACTTGCGCAAGGCGTGCAGGAAATCGCCTCCGACGCCGCCATCGACAACACGCTGAGCCACCAGGTACACCAGGCGCTCGGTTTTGTTGAAACCGAGCGCGTCGTGTATTTCCGCCAGGTGCTGCACCGCGACGGCGGCTGATCGTCGCGACTAACGGGACCGGTTCCCAAACGCCGCGAGGACCTCCAGGACGCAGGCGACCGCTGCATTGGGCGCCGGCGCAGGGCGGTAGGCCACGGCCATCGGACGCATCAGCTTCGGGCTCAACTGGCGGATCTGCACCAGCGGTGAACGCTTCTGGTCTTCCACTTCCTCCAGCGGCAACAGGGCGGCGCTTTGGCTGGCTGCCGCCAGGCTCTTGAGGGCGCCGGGATAGCTCAGCGTCAGAAAAGGCCGCGGGTTGTAGCCGGCCTGGCCAAACCAGGCCGAGATCAGGCCGTGCATCTGCGTGGCCGGCGCGAAAGACGCCCAGCGCTGCCCGGCCAGCCACTGCGGCGTGATCAGTCGCGGCGCCTTCCATGACGCCGGCAGCAGCGCCACCATCGGGTCATTGCGCCAAGGTGTCAGGCGGATGCCGGCGACTGCAGGCTGAGGGCTGGCCACGATGCCGATGTCCAGCGTGCCGGCCTTCAGGCGCAGCATCGCATCGGCCGAGCCCACGGCCTCCAGCTTCACCTCCACGCCCGGGTTCTTGCGCGTCAGCGCTTCCAGCATCATGGGCAGCAGCCGTGTGCTGACCCCGGCGGAGACACCCACCTTCACCAGGCCCTCACGGCCGCTGGCCCGGCGCCGCACCAGCTCCACCAGATCATCACTGGCCGACAGCAGCTTGCGCCCCTCCTGCACCAGCGCCTCACCTGCCGGCGTCAGCCCGGCCTGCCTTCTGCCGCGCAGCACCAGATCGGTCTCCATGCGCGCCTCCAGCTCCTTGATGTGCAGGCTGACCGTGGGCGGTGCCAGATGCAGGGCCTGCGCGGCAGCAGCGAAGGTGCCCAGGTCTGCGATGGCAATGAGCGTCTGCAGCTGGTCAAGGTTGAGGTTACGCATCAGGATTTATGAACTGGATGTTCATTGAATTCAACTTTACAGATGTTAGACCAGACGCGAGCATTCGTCTGCCATGCCACATCCGCCGCAAATCCCCCGTCCAAGCCCAGAGACCACAGACCCACCAGCAGGAACAGGTAAGAGTAGGGCGCTGCAAAATTTCCTGCGCTGGCTGTACAGGCAAAGAGAGAACGT
Organism: uncultured Curvibacter sp.; assembly: GCA_946481355.1. Next base: position 17,088 of record CAMLNH010000001.1, on the reverse strand, counting down.
CGGCGCCGCGCTGGAGCGGGCCGAGAAGCGCATCACCGAGAATTTCAGGGTGCCGCCGAATGGCGGGTGAGAGGAGCCGTCGCGACGAAAGACCGTGAGCGCTGCGGTGTTGGACTTTCTCCGCGACGATGCGGAGCCGACGCATGGCACATCCGAGTTCCGGCAGCGTAGCGGGCTGACGCCGACGGATGTCCGGCGGAAGTTTGGGATGGGGTGAGCGCGCCGGCGGGCTGACGGCTCCTGATGAAATGGGGCAGGGTCAGCGGGCCGAGAGCCGCGCAGATAAGGTGGCGTAGAGCCAGCCCGCCAGCACCGCGCCTACCGCCATGGCCAGCAGACCGGGAAGGCCCCGGGTGGCGTCGATGAACACCGGCATGGGTGCGGCCGCGTCCACCGCACGCACCGCAGCCACCATGCCCACCCCGGCGGCCGCGGCCAGCAGGGTGCTGCGGCCGGCCGGCCACCAGCGCGCTAGGCCGCTGGCCACCGGCAGCGCCACCAACCAGCCCACGGCCAGAATGCCGCCGTAGACTGGCGCAAAGCCCATCAGGTCTTGCACCATCACCCGCAGCCAGTCGCCCGCCGGGATGTTGACACCCACGTCCACCAGCGCACGCAGGTTCCAGTGCGTCTGCACCACCGAGCCCCAGGCCGCGGCCAGCACCCAGGCGCCCAGCAACAGCCCTGCGCGTCGCATCCAGCGGGGCCTTGGGGCATCATGGCGGGCATCGTTGTTCATGCGTGCCATTATGAAATACCTGCTCGCTCTGCTGCTGACGGCACTGGCCATGGCCGCACCGGCCCAGACGGGGGCCCAGCCCCTGGCCTACCGCGTCGAGACCGTGGCCAGCGGCCTGGTGCACCCCTGGTCGCTGGCCTTTCTGCCGGGTGGCAGCCTGCTGGTGACGGAGCGTGCCGGCCGCTTGCGTGTGATCGAGCGCGGGGCGGATGGCCGCCTGCAATTACGAGCCGAGCCCGTGGCCGGCGTGCCGCCCGTGCTGGCGCTGGGGCAGGCCGGCCTGTTCGACGTTTTGCTCGACCGTGACTTTGCCAACAACCAGCGCCTGTGGCTCTCTTACGCCCATGGCACGCGCGAGGCCAACCACCTGCGCGTGGCCAGCGCCCGCTTCGACGGGCGCCAGCTGCAGGACGTGCGCCCCGTCTTCACCTCCAGACCCGCCAAATCCGACACGCAACACTTCGGCGGCCGCATGGCCTGGTTGCCGGACGGCACGCTGCTCTTTGGCATGGGCGACGGCAACCTGGAGCGCACCGACGCCCAGCGCCTGCACACCCACCTGGGCAAGTTCCTGCGCATCCACCCCGACGGCCGCGTGCCCGCCGACAACCCCCTGGTGAACCGCGAGGGCGCCCTGCCCGAGATCTACAGCCTCGGCCATCGCAACCCGCAGGGCGTGGTGGTGGTGAACGGCGTGCCCTATGCGCACGAACACGGCTCGCGCGGCGGCGATGAGCTCAACCGCCTCGCGCCCGGCGCCAACTACGGCTGGCCCCTCACCACCGGCGGCGTGGACTACACCTATGCCCGCATCACTCCCTACCGCAGCCTGTCCGGCATCACCGAGCCGCTGACGGAGTGGACGCCCTCCATCGCGCCGGCAGGTTTGGCCTGGTACGAGGGCGCGCTCTTCCCCGCCTGGCGCGGCAGCTTCCTGGTGGCCGCCCTGGCCGAGCGCAGCGTGCGCCGGGTGCCCATGAGCAATGGCACGCCGGGCCCGCAGGAGCTGCTGTTCCAGGAACTGGGCGAACGCCTGCGCGACGTGCGGGTGGGGCCGGATGGCGCGGTCTATCTGCTGACGGACAGCCCGCAGGGGCGGGTGTTGCGGGTGGTTCCGGCGGGGTCTTGAGAGGCTGGTGTTTTCAGTCATGGGAGTCCGGCCTTACGCTGGCTGCAGTCGTCGGTCGACCTTGGCAAGCTATTGACTGCTGGCGCCAACACTGAACTTTGTGGAGTTCTACAATCTTGCTGCTGCATTGCTAACCAAAGCAAACCTCATTGCGGCTCGAGGGACGGCCCTATTGTCTGATCGGTTGATGCGAAGGCGATTTTGAGACTGCTTCCAATGACGGCAAAGAAGGATCCTCCCGACCAGACATGGACCTATCAACAGGTCGCGGAGAAGGCCGTCGTTACGCGAGAAGCCATCGCAGGTCTAGGTATCAAGATGCACCGCGATTGCGCTCTCGCTCAACTCCTGCGCGAGGCAGAAGCTCTCGCAAGGGATTGGGATGCAGGCAGAAGCGACAAGAACTGGCTCAAGCGATTGATGGCCGCTGCCCACTCCAATCGAGTTTCGGATGCTATCGTCGCGTGCTTGTCAGATGCCGGTGCGACCGAGTGCATTCGTCGCATGTGCTCCAACGGCATGGATATTTCTGGACGCGACCCCTCGATGGGTAAGGACGCCTTATGGGAGCTTGACCTCGCGAGTTTTTTGAAGCGAAGAGGTGTCCCGACCATTCATGAAGATCCGCCGGATTTGATTGCCGACTTTGGTTTCGGTCCTTATCCGATCGCGTGTAAGAAAGTCTACTCGGAGCGGGGTATCGAGAGCCAAGTCAGAAAGGGGGTCAAGCAGCTCGAGAGATATGGATGTCCTGGGCTGGTTGCGATCAACTTCGACGACCTGGCTCCCGCGAACGCACTGCTTCGAAGCCATAGCCAGATCAGAGCATCCGACTTCTTGGCCAAGCTCAACCAAGACGTGATCGACCGAAACCAAGCGCGCCTGCAGCGATTCATTGTCGATGGCAGATGCGACGGCCTCCTGGTGTCGACCACAGCGTTGGCCGACATCGTCGAGTCGACGACGAGGTTCAATACTCATACTCAGACGACGCTTTGGACGCTGTCTTCGATCGGGAGAGAGCAAGGCGATCGGATCGCCAAGATTCGCGCGGCCTTGGAGGCGGTGCCGTCGTGAGCAAGGCATTCAAGGGTGGCCTTTGTGCATATTGCTGCGCGGCGGAGGCGTCAACGGCCGATCATGTCATCGCCCGAGGCTTCTTCCCAGAAGACCTTCGTGACAATTTGCCCAAGGTCGGTGCGTGCCGGGAATGCAACAACCAAAAGTCCCGGCTGGAGCACACGCTGACGGCCTTGATGCCCTTCGGGGCTCGGCACGGAAGAGCGACCGAGGCGCTGCTCGCGGTGGAGGGGAGGCTAGCTAGGAATCAACGGTTTCATCGGATGTTGGCCTCGGGCATTCGCTATGTTTTTCGTTCAATCAATGGGGCCCCATGGACGCTGGAAATGACAGTGCCGTTCGATAGCCGCTCCTTGGAGCAGCTTGGCGAATACATCGTCAAAGGGCTGACTCGCCACCATTGGGGACTCGACATTGATGCGGATATCTTCGTTCGCGCATCGTTTCTTAGGCCGGAGGGCTCCGCCGCGTTTGACCGATTCTTTGCAGGCAATGCGAAGAATCGTGTTACTTGCGACCTGGGACAGGGTGTATTCCGGTATGAAGGGATCCAGTCTAACGACTCCCCCAAGTTAACTCTATGGAAGATGTCGATCTACGGGGCGGAGGTTGCCGGTGACCCTGCCAATCCTGGTACGCGAGTTTCGATAATGTATGGGGTGACAGTCGACAGGAACTCGCGTACCGCGGAGATGCTCGCGGAGATTCTCAGAGGCTCTGATGCGGCGGCCATGTAGCTTGCCGGTGCGGAGTGGATGCTCAGCGAGAAATGATGACGAATCGCGGCAGTGTCTGGAGTATCGCGGCGCAGTTGTAGTCCACTTTTACCTTCAAGCCAACATGCGCAAGAGAAGCGTTCGATGGCTGTATCTCGACGAGCAGTCATCAAGATTGGCATCTAAAGCTGGTCCGAGAGACTGAATGCAGCCGGTTAGTTAGAGTTGCCGCATCGATCGCCAATACTAATGACTGCAGCCGCCGCAGAGCTGCCGTCCCATCCCTTCGGGTTTGTCCAACGTCACCCCAACCCCAACAACTTCGCCAGACTCTTCTCATCCCCCGGGGACACCAGCATCAGGTGCTCTTCCAGCTCGCGCAGGTGCTGGTCCATGAGCTTCACCGCGCCTTCGGCGTCGCCCTTGGCGATGCAGTCCACGATGCGTTCGTGTTCGTCGTGTTCGCAGGCCGCATTGCCCGGCGGTTGGTGCACGGCGACGATGAGGGAGCAGCGCGACACGATCTCGGCCAGGTAACGCTGCAGGATGGGATTGCCCGAGAGTTCGGCCAGGCGCAGGTGGTAGGCACTGGCCAGGCGGGCCCAGGCGGGCTGGTCGAAGCGGTGCATGGCCTCGTGTTCGGCGCGCAGCTGTTCGCGCAGGCCCTTGAGGTCTCTTGCGGTGGCGCGTTCCGTCACCAGGCGCACGATGCTGGCCTCCAGCGCGCGGCGCGCTTCGAAGATCTGGCGCGTTTCCTCGCGCGTGGGCACGGCCACGATGGCGCCGCGGTTGGGGCGCAGCTGAACGATGTGGTCGTGCGCCAGCTTCTGCAGCACCTTGCGCACCACGGAGCGGCTGACGCCGAAGAGCTCGCACAGCGGGGCCTCGGGCAGCTTGGTGCCGGGCTTGAGGCGCTGGCTCATCACGCTCTCGAACACGGCACGGTAGATGCGGGCCTCCACGTCTGCGCTGTCGCCCTCGGCGCTGTCCTCCACGGGCGGCGCTGGCGTGCGCTGGCGTGGAGGCGGAGCGCGCCGCGCGGGGCGGGCGCTGGTGCTACGAGACGGACTGGATTTGGGCATGCAGGCGGCGTGCGAGTTGAATCAGGGCCAGGTCGCTGCCGGCCGGTCCCAGCAGCGAGACGCCTAGTATGTCACCGCCCGTGGTGCGCACCGGCAGGCTGATCTGCGGCAGGCCGCACAGGCCCGCGATGCAGGTGATGGCCATGGTGCGCAGGCGCACGGCGTCCACGTCGGCGGGGTCGGCATCGCGCAGCGGCGCCAGGCTGGCGGCCGAGGGCAGCAGCAGCAGGCCGTCCGTGCCCAGCAGGTTGTGCACCTGCGCGCGGATCTGCGCCTGGGTGGCGCGCGCGGCGGCCGCGGCCTCGGCCGTGACCTGGCTTGCGGCTTTCCAGCGGCCGGCGATGGCCGGAGAGAAGACGGGCTGGGTGGTCGTGATCCAGTCGCCGTGCACCTGCCAGCCCTCGTAGGCGCCGGCCGTCACATAGGTCTGGCGCCAAGCGGGCAGGCCCGTGTCGCTTGCGATGCGCAGAGCTTCGGGCACGCAGGCGAGCCGGTGGGCCAGGGCGTCACGCGCTTTCTGAAGCGGCGCCTGGAAGATCTCGTCGGCCAGTTCCCAGGCGTCCAGGGGCAGCAGCAGGCGGCGCGGGGTGTAGGGGCTGCTGGGCAGCAGCACGCGGCCCACACGTTCAAACACATCAGCGTCCTGCGCCAGCCAGGTGGGGGTGTCGAAGCTGGGGTGCAGGGGCACCAGGCCCTGGGCCGACACCAGGCCGTGCGTGGTGCGCAGGCCCCAGAGGCCGCAGTAGCTTGCGGGCACACGGGTGGAGCCGCCGGTGTCGGTGCCCAGCGCAAAGTCCACCAGGCCGGCGGTGACGGCGGCGGCCGAGCCGCTGGAGGAGCCCCCGGTGACGCGGTCCGGGTAGCGCGTGTTGAGGGGCGTGCCGTAGTGCGTGTTGTCGCCGTGCAGGCTGTAGGCCAGCTCGTCGGTGAGCACCTTGCCCATGAGGGTGGCGCCGGCCTGCAGCAGTTGCGCGACGACGGCGCTGTGCTGCGTGGGCACGGGATGCGTGGCGAGCCAGCTGGGGTTGCCGGCGCCCGTGGGATGGCCGGCCACGTCGAACAGGTCCTTGGCCGCGAAGCGCAGGCCGCTGAGCGGGCCGCCGGCCTGGCCGGCGACGGTGAATTTCCCGTGCGGCACCCAGGCGCCGACGGTGTCGTTGATGGGGAAGGGCAGGGGGGCGTTCATGCGATGACCTCGGGGTGTTTCTGCGCCAGCGCATCCATGTGCTGGCAGATGGCGCCGGGCGTGGCAAACCACACTTCTCCACGGTCCCGCGCGGCCGCCAGGTGCTGCAGCGCGCGGCGCAGGTGGCGCAGACGGTAGGGCTGGCCTACCAGATAGGGGTGCAGGGCAATACCCATGACCAGCGGCTGCTGGCGCGACTGCTCCAGCATCTCGTCGAAGTTGTCGACGATCATCTGCGCGAAGTCCTTGCCGTCCATCTGGCGGCCCACGATCATGGGGATGTCGTTGAGCTCCTGCGGGTAGGGGATGGACCACAGGCCCGGGCCCTTGCGCGTCTTCATGCGCACGGGCTGGTCGTCGTGGCACCAGTTGAGCGTGTAGCGGTAGCCGGTCTCGGCCAGCAGGTCGGGCGTGAGCTTGCTCTCGCTGATCCAGGGCGATAGCCAGCCCGCGGGCGCCGTGCCGCTGCGCGCGCGCATGCGGTCGCGGCAGAGCACGAGCAGCTCGCGCTCGGCTTCTTCGTCGAGCACGCCCTGGCGTTCGGCATTGCTGTGGCCATGGCCCACCAGTTCGTCGCCACGCGCGGCGCAGGCGGCCACGAGTTCGGGGCAGTGGTCGTAGAGCGCGGTGTTGATGAGTGCGGCCGCGGGCAGCTTGAGCTGATTAAACAGCGCCAGGCAGCGCCAGGCGCCCACGCGGTTGCCGTATTCGCGCCAGGAGTAGTTGAGCACATCGGGCTGGGGCGAGGCCGGGCCGATCATGGCGCCCAGGCCTTCACCGAAGGCGAAGTGTTCGATGTTGAGCGCCAGGTAGACGGCCAGGCGGGCGCCGCCGGGCCAGTGGTAGTCGGGGCGCTGCGTGATGGGGCGGTAGGGGAAGCGCCCGTGGTCGGGGAGGAGGCCAGGGTAGATCGCCGGCATGGTGCTGTACCTCACAACGTGGCCAGGCCGGCGCGCACCAGCAGCCACTCGGCGCTGTCGTTCCAGACGTCCATCTGTGTGATCAGGCCCTGCTTGACGACATAGCGGTCCACATAACGGTTGCCTTCGAAGGGCGTGCCGTCGGGCCAGGCGCCGTAGAGCGTGCCGCGGCTGTAGACGATGGTTTCCTCGTCGCTGCCGCCGGCCACGGTTTCGGTGGCCTCGATGGCCTTCTTCACCCACTGGTAGCGCGTGGCGTTGAAGGCCGCGCATTCGGCGGGCACTTTCATGGCGCGGCCGCCGGTGAAGCGGATCTGCAGGCCGGGCGCCACGTACTGGCTGGCCGCGGCCGGGTCCGGGATCATCAGCAGGCGCAGGTACTCGTCGACGATGGCGCCGGGGCTCATCTTGGTGCTGGACATGGTCAGTTCCTCTCGTTTCTTCCCCGCTTTGGTGCCACATGCACCAGACGGGTGCCGCCGGGGGCGTTCCATCCAAGTGCGTGCAAAGAGTGTGCCATCTTGTCAACAATCTGAATATCTTAATGAATACAAAGAAATATCCGCTATGGCGACACTGGCACGGCCCTTGCATGGCAGAAGGGGCCCGCGGGCCTGCCCGCATCCACCCCCTTTACAGGAGTCCTGCCATGACCCGTACTTCCTTCTCCTTCGGCCGCCGTACCCTGCTGGCTGCCGGTCTGGCGCTGGCCGCTGCCACGCCGGCGCTGGCCAGTGAACCCATCAAGATCGGCCTGGTCACCGCGCTCTCGGGCCAGTCGGCCCTGGCCGGCGAAGCCATCACGCGCGGCATGCAGATCGCCATCGACGAGATCAACGCCAAGGGCGGCGTGCTGGGCCGCCCGGTGGAACTGGTGCGCCGCGACGACGAGGCCAACCCCGCCAAGGGCGTGGTGGCCGCGCGCGAACTCATCTACCGCGAGAAGGTGGCCGTGGTCTTCGGCGGCCTGGACACGCCGGTGTCCATGGCCATCGTGCCGCTGATGAACCAGGAGAAGGTGCCCTTCATGGGCCCCTGGGCCGCAGGCACGGGCATCACCAAGAACGGTGCCAACCCCAACTTCGCCTTCCGCGTGTCTGCGGTGGACGAGATCGTGGACGTGGGCATGCTGGCCTACGCGCAGAAGAATTTCAAGACCAAAAAGCCCGGCCTGATCCTCGTGAACAACCCCTGGGGCGAGAGCAACGAGAAAGGGCTCAAGGCCGCCATGGCCGCCAAGAACGTGACGCCCGCCGGCGTGGAGAAGTTCGAAGGCAACGACGTGGACATGGTGCCGCAACTTACGCGCCTGAAGGCCGCGGGTGCCGACACGCTGTTCATGGTGGGCAACGTCGGCCCCTCGGCCCAGGTGGTCAAGTCGCTCGAGCGCATGGGCTGGAAGGTACCGGTGGTCTCGCACTGGGGCCCGGCTGGTGGCCGCTTCACCGAGCTGGCTGGCCCCATGGGTAAGGACGTGCACTTCGTGCAGACCTACAGCTTCTTCGGCAAGCAGTCGCCCGTGGGTGAGCGCGTGATCAAGGCCATGATGGCCAAGTACCCCAACGTCAAGGGTCCGGGCGACATCTCCCCGGCCGTGGGCGTGGCCAATGCCTATGACGGCGTGCACCTGACGGCGCTGGCCATCCAGGCCGCCGGCTCCACCAAGGGCGAGGACATCCGCCAGGGTTTCTACAAGATCGACAAGTACGAAGGCCTGATCAAGACCTACGTCAAGCCCTTCACCGCTGACGTACACGACGCCGTGCAGGCCGATGACTACGTCTGGGCGCAGTTCATCGACAACAAGATCGTGCCCGTGGGCCTGAACTGAGTCTTTGGGTAAAGAAGAGGAGACGCGACGATGCTGGTGTTATCCGCGCTGGTCAGCGGCCTGGGCCTGGGCAGCATGTACGGGCTCATGGCCCTGGGGTTCTACGTGACCTATGCCGTGAGCGGCACGGTCAACTTTGCCCAGGGCAGCTCCATGATGCTGGGCGCGGTGCTCACCTACACCTTCGCGCAGACCTTCGGTTGGCCGGGCTACGCAGCGGTGCTGCTGGCCCTGGCCCTGTGTGCGGCCTATGGTCTGCTGGTGGAAGCGCTGGCGGTGCGTCCTTTCGTGAACCGCGGCTCGGACGCCTGGCTCATGGCCACGGTGGCGCTGGGGATTGTGCTCGACAACCTGGTCATGGCCACCTACGGCAAGGAGCCGCGCAGCCTGCCGTCGCCTCTGGCGCAGTCGCCGCTGGAAGTGGGTGGTCTGGGTCTGGGTGTGTACCCGCTGCAGCTGCTGATCCCCGTCGTGGGCCTGGCGCTGGCCGCAGTGCTGCACTACATCTCACGGCGCACACGCTGGGGCACGGCCATGTTGGCCGTGGTGCAGAACCGTGCGGCCGCGCGCCTCATGGGCATCCCGATCCGCCGCGCGGTGGCGCTGGCCTTCGCACTCTCCGCGCTGTTCGCGGGCATTGCCGGCGTGCTGATCGCGCCGCTGATGAATGTGCATTCGGACATGGGCACGCTGTTCGGCCTCAAGGCCTTTGCCGTGGCCATCCTGGGCGGCATCACCAGCGCCTGGGGCGTGATGATTGCCGGGCTGATCGTTGGTCTGGTGGAAGCGACCATCACCTCGACCCTGGGCTCGGGCTACACGCAGATCCTGACCTTCGCGCTCGTGATCGCGGCGCTGGCCTGGCGGCCCAACGGCCTCTTCGGCCGTGCGGAGGTGAAGAAGGTATGACCATGAAGAACAAGAAGGTTGCCCTGCTGGGTCTGGGCTCGCCGCTGCAGATTCTGGCCTTCATGCTGGTGCTGGGCCTGGGTGCCAGCCTGGCGCTCACGCTCAACGGCTACTGGGTCTTCGTGCTGGCCCAGGTGGCGCTGCTGGCCATCGTGGGCGTGGGCCTCAATGTGCTCATCGGCCTCACGGGCCAGATGTCTTTCGGCCACGTGGGCTTCTATGCCATCGGGGCCTACACCGTGGCCATCCTGACCAGCAAGGCCGGGGTGAGCTTCTGGCTGGCCTGGCCGCTGGCGGCCGTGCTGGGTGCGGTCTGCGGTGCGCTGTTGGCGCTGCCCGCGCTGCGCGTGAAGGGCCCTTATCTGGCGATGATCACCATCGCCTTCGGCTTCATCGTCGAGCACGGCATTGTCGAGGCCGGTGCGCTGACGGGCGGACAGAACGGCATCATGGGCATCACGGGCCCGGCGCTGGGCGGCCTGGCCCAGGGCGAGCGCGCCATGGCCCTGCTGGCCATCGCCGCTGCTGGCCTGGCGCTGGCGGTCTATGCCTGGCTCTCGCGCGGCACCTGGGGCGCGGCCATGCGCGCGGTGCGCGATGCCGAGACGGCTTCCGAATCCATCGGCCTGAACCCGCTGGCGATCAAGACCGTGGCCTTTGCGGTCTCCGCGCTCTGCGCGGCCGCGGCGGGGGCGCTGTTTGCGCCGCTCTCGGGCTTTGTCACGCCGCACACCTTCGGCTTCATCCAGTCCATCCTCTTTGTGCTCGTGGTCATGCTCGGCGGCGCGGGTTCGGTGGCCGGTCCGCTGGTGGGCGCGGTCATCGTGGGCCTGCTGCCCGAGCTGCTGGCCGGCATGGAGGAATATCGTCTGCTCTTCTTCGGCGTGCTGCTGCTCGTGGTGCTCTGGGTGGCGCCCGATGGTGTGGCGGGCCTGGCGCGGCGCCTCAAGCTGCGCCTGTGGCCGGCGGCGCCGATCGGTTCCGCGGTGCCCCGGGTGGAGACGCTGAGCCTGCCGCAGCGTGCACGCCAGTCGCTCGCGGCCCAGGGCCTGACCATGCAGTTCGGCGGCGTGCGCGCCGTGTCGGACCTGCACTTCAGCGCGCCTGCGGCGGCGGTGACCAGCCTGATCGGGCCCAACGGCGCGGGCAAGTCCACCGCGCTCAATATGCTGGGTGGCTTCTACCTGCCCACGGCCGGTGCCTTTGCGCTGGGTGATCTACCCCTGACCGGCCAGAGCGCGATGCAGATCGCGCGCCGCGGCGTGGCGCGCACCTACCAGACCTCGCAGCTCTTCGGCTCCCTGAGTGTGCTGGACAACGTGGTGCTGGCGATGCACCGCGGTCGCCTGGGCCCGCTGCTGGGCGCGGCGGGGCGTGTCGATCCGGCGCTCACCACACGCGCCCGCGAGCTGATCGCGTACTGTGGCTATACGGGGCAACCGGACACGCTGGCGGCCGACCTGCCGCATGTGGACCGACGCCTGGTGGAGATTGCGCGCGCGCTCGCGAGCGACCCCGAGGCGCTGTTGCTCGACGAGCCTGCAGCCGGCCTCTCGCGTGAGGACAAGGAACGTCTGGGCACACTGCTGCGCCGCATTGCCGACGCGGGCGTGACCGTGCTGCTGGTGGAACACGACATGACCCTGGTGATGGGGATCAGCGACCAGGTGGTGGTGCTCGACGCCGGCGTGCGCCTGGCCGTGGGCACGCCCGCCGAGGTGCAGGCCAACCCGGCCGTGCAGCAGGCCTATCTGGGTGAGTCGCTGGAGGGCAGCGGACCCCGCGCCGCCGACACCACCGAGCGTCCTGAGATGCTGGGTGTGGGCGCGCTGGTGGCCGGTTACGGTGCCGAGCCCGTGCTGCACGGCATCGACCTGCAGGTGCGCCAGGGCGAGGTCGTTGCTTTGCTGGGCGCCAATGGCGCGGGCAAGTCCACGCTGATGAAGGCGCTGGCCGGTCTGCACCGGCCCGTGCAGGGCGGCATCCACCTCGAAGGCCGTGAGCTCAAGAACCTGGGTGCCGAGCAGGTGGTGGCCCAGGGTGTGGTGCTGGTGCCCGAGGGGCGCCAGGTCTTCCCCGAGCTCAGCGTGCTCGACAACATCCGCCTCGGCGCCTTCCTGCAGCCCGCGGACCGCGAGGCGCGGGTGGAGGAGCAGCTGCAGCGCTTCCCGCGCCTGCGCGAGCGTCTGCACCAGCGGGCTGGCCTGCTTTCGGGTGGCGAACAGCAGATGCTGGCGATTGCCCGTGCGCTGATGTCGCGCCCGCGCATCCTGCTGTTGGACGAGCCTTCGCTGGGCCTGGCGCCCAAGATCATTGCCGAGCTGTTTGCCGCACTGGACCAGCTGCGCAAGGAGGGCATGACGCTCTTGCTGGTGGACCAGATGGCCGGTCTGGCGCTGGCGCTGGCCGACCGCGCCTATGTGATCGAGGGCGGGCGCATCGTGGCCCAGGGCACGGCGGCGCAGATCGCGGCCGACGGGGCGCTGGCCCAGGCCTATCTGGGTGAGACGGCATCGGTCAAACTCGCGGCATGAACAGGGAAACGCTCATGGATATCAATCTGCCCGAGGTGCTGGCCGAAGTGCAGGCCGCCTTCGCCCGCTACGAGGACGCGCTGGTGCACAACAAGGTCGAGGTGCTGGACGAGCTGTTCTGGAACAGCCCGCACACCCTGCGCTACGGCGCCACCGAGAACCTCTACGGCTACCAGGCCATCCAGGAATTTCGCGCGGGGCGGCCGGCCACGGGGCTGATGCGCGAGATCTACAACACGGTGATCACGACCTACGGCCGCGACTTCGCCACGGCCAACACCGAGTTCCGCCGTGAGGGCAGCACGGCCACGGGACGCCAGAGCCAGACCTGGATGCGCACGCCCGCGGGCTGGCGCGTGGTGGCCGCGCATGTGAGTCTGCTCCGCTGAGCGGGCGGCTCAGGCCTGGGCGATCAGCACGGCCAGGGCCAGCACGGCACCGCTGCTCAGGCGCAGGCGCAACGGCAGGTACCAGGCGGGCAGCGCCTGCCGGCGCGTCAGGCGCCGGTCCTGCAGATAGTGTGCGGCGTAGGCCACGATGAGCAGGGTGGCCGCGAGCACGGTGCCTGTACGCAAGTCGCTGCCCAGCAGGGGCAGCACACCGGGCAGCAGCAGGGCCACCCAGCCCAGCAGGGCCGGCACCACGCTCCAGCTGTAGAGCCGGGTGGCGGCCGTGTCATCCGCATGCATGGCAAAACCCCAGTGCAGGGCGCCGACAAAGCTCAGAATGATGGCGGCATAGCCCAGCAGCACGGTCTGCCACAGCGCATGGCCCGAAGGCATGAGCCACAGACCCAGACAACCCACGACGAAGGGCAGCAGGCCGCCGTAGCCCAGCAATGCAACGACACGTGGGGGCTGGTTCATGGCGAGCTCGGTTGGCGGAGGTATTCGTGGGCGCGCAGCTGCTCCAGGCTCACGTAGTCCAGCGCGCGCGCATGCGTGCTCTCCAGCACCACGGGCGGCGCCACACCGGCCTCGAAGGCCTCCTTCCAGCGCAGCGCGCACAGGCACCAGCGGTCGCCCGGCTGCAGGCCGCGAAAGCGGTACTCGGGGCGCGGGGTCACCAGGTCGTTACCGCGCGCCACCGAAAACTCGAGGAAGGCTTGCGTGACGCGGGTGCAGATCACATGCGAGCCGCTGTCCTGCGCATCGGTGTTGCAGCAGCCGTCGCGGAAGTAGCCGGTGAGCGGGTCGTAGGAACAGGGCACGAGGGGCGTGCCCAGGACGTTCTTCGCAGTCATGGGTCGCGAGCTTAAGACAAAACATCAGTCTGCATCGGATCATGGTTTTGCCGCCGGCAGCGCCCCGATCTCGTCGCGGCACAGCGGGCTCATGCGTTCGATGTACTTGTCGCTGGCGATGGAGGGCTTGCTGGGCGGGGACTGTTTGTCGCCTTGGTGGCCAGGGGAGGTCATGGTGCCGTAGGCTCGATGAGCCGCGACTCTGTCCCTGCCCGTGCCGCCTGCCACGGGTCTGGCGCATGCCCCTGTGGCCGGATGGGTGGTCGCCGACGCGGCGATACGGAAGGAATACCGGCTTTGCCGTTTGTTTGGCCTGCCAGCGCCTGGGGGCGCACGGCCCGTGGATTAACATGCGCCATGCACGCGTGAGCGGCGACGGAGGCGGTGCCCACCGGTCGTGGCGTGCCTTCTGACACACATGGGTTCTGCTGACGACAAGGATGAGATCACGCGTTTGCGCGCGCAACTGCGCGAGGCGCAGGCACGTCTGCAGGCCCGTGAGCACGACTGGGAACTGCTGGAGCGCCAGCGTCGGCACACCGAGCTGCTGTTCACCGCCGCTTTCGAGGACAGCCCCGAGGCCATCGGCCTGTCGCGCCTGGGAGACGGCCTGATCGTCGACGTGAACCGCGAGTGGCTGGCGCTCACGGGTTTCACGCGCGAAGAGGTCATCGGCCACACGGTGGTGGAGATCGGCCATTGGCCTGATCACGCCACGCGCGATGCGGCGCTGACCGAACTGAAGGTCGGCGGCCGTCTGCGGGATCATGACGCCATCGTCTACTTCAAGGACAAGGGCAAGCGCCTGGTGCGTCTGAACGGCACGCTGATTGACGTGGCGGGCGAGAAGCACATCCTGATGTACGTCAAGGATGTCACGGCCGAGCGCATGGCCGAGGAGTCGCTGCGTGCGGGCGAGCTGGCGCTGGCGCATGCCAACGAGAAGCTCGCGGCCCAGCTCGATCTCTACACGCTGACCGAGGAACTCGCGCGCGTGGGCCACTGGAGCACGAGCGATGGCGGCGAGACCGTCCATTTCTCCGGCGGCCTGCAGAACATCGACTTCGACAAGATCGGCTCCCTGCGGACCCGGTCCCAGGCGCGTAGCCGCATCCACCCGGAGGATCTGCCGGGTTTCCTGGCCGCGCGCCAGAGCATGGACGGGCGCATCGTCGAATACCGTTCGGTCCAGCCCGATGGCAGCACCCACTGGCGGCGCAGCCGCATGCGCCGGCACCAGAACAGCGACGGCAGCATCACCGACTTTGGCGTGGTGATGGACGTGACCGCCGAGATGCAGACGGCGCTGGCCTTGCAGGAGAAGCTGGAGTTCATCGAGAAGCTCACGAGCCGCGTGCCCGACGTGCTGTTCCAGTACCAGCAGCGCGAGGACGGCCATGTGAGCTTTCCTTTCATCAACGAGAGCGTGCGGGGCATGTTCCACGTCACACCCGAGGCCGTGCGCCAGGACGCGCGCACGCTGTTCGCGTCGATCGAGCCCGAGGACTTGCCCGCGCTGTTCGTGTCCATGCGCGCCGCGCACCGCGACGGCGGGGTCTGGCAGCACGAGTTCCGCGTGCGCCAGCCCGAGGGCGGCACGCGCTGGGTGCGCGGCAATTCGGTCACGGTGCGCGAGGCCGACGGCAAGCTGGCCTCTTATGGTGCGGTGCGCGACATCACCGAGAGCAAGCTGGCCGAGCAGCGCCTGCAGGAGAGCGAGGCACGCTTTCGCAGCCTGACTGACCTGTCGTCCGACTGGTACTGGGAAATCGACGATCAGTTCCGCTTCACGAGCTTTGCCGGTTACCGCGAGGGCAAGTCCATCATGACCCAGGCCGACAGCATCGGCAAGACACGCTGGGAGCTCGGGGCCTTGAACCTGGGCGAGGAGGACTGGGCCCTGCACCGCCGGGCGCTCGAATCGCACCAGCCCTTTCGTGACCTGGAGATGCAGCGCCTGGACGCTGAAGGCCAGATCTACTGGGTCGCGGTCAGCGGGGCGCCCTTCTTCGATGAGCGGGGCGTCTTCAAGGGTTACCGGGGTATCGGGCGCGACATCAGCAAGCGCAAGCGCGCCGAAGACGAGACCCAGCGTCTGGCCTTCTACGACACGCTGACCGGTCTGCCCAACCGCCGTCTGCTGATGGACCGGCTGGCTCACGCCCAGGTCACGAGTGCGCGCAGCAAGCGCTATGGCGCGCTGCTCTTCATCGATCTGGACAACTTCAAGGACCTCAACGACACCCTGGGCCACGATGTGGGTGACCTGCTGCTGGAACAGGTGGCCCTGCGCCTGGTGTCCTGCCTGCGCGAGGGCGACACGGCCGCGCGCTTTGGCGGCGACGAGTTCGTGGTGATGCTCGAAGACCTCAACGAGAGCGACACCGATGCTGCGCGCCAGGCCGAGCTGGTGGCCGAGAAGATCCTCAACCGTCTCAACGCGCCCTACGAGCTGGTGGGGCGCCAGCACAGCAGCTCGCCCAGCATCGGCATCACGCTGTTCTCCGGCGCCATCCTGGGGGTGGACGAGCTGCTCAAGCGGGCCGACGTGGCCATGTACCAGGCCAAGGCGGCCGGGCGCAACACCCTGCGCTTCTTCGACCCGCAGATGCAGGCCACCGTGCTCGCGCGCGCCGCGCTCGACGCCGATCTGCGCATGGGCCTGCAGCGCGAAGAGCTGCTGCTGCACTACCAGCCCGTGGTCGACGGGCGCAGCCGGATCCTGGGCTATGAGGCCCTGCTGCGCTGGCGCCACGCCCGGCGCGGCCTGGTCTCGCCGGCCGAATTCATCGCCCTGGCCGAGCAGAGCGGCCTGATCCTGAATATCGGCCAGTGGGTGCTGCGCACGGCCTGCCGCCAGCTCGTGGCCTGGGCCGGTGAGCCGGCCACGCGTGAGCTGAGCCTGGCGGTCAACGTGAGCGCGCGCCAGTTCCGCCAGAACGATTTTGTGGCCCAGGTGCAGGCGGTGCTGGAAGAGACGGGCGCCGACCCGCAGCGCCTCAAGCTCGAACTGACCGAGAGTGTGCTGATCTCCGATGTGGAGGACGCGATTCGCAAGATGGGCGCGTTGCGCGAGCGTGGTGTGCGCTTTGCACTGGACGACTTCGGCACCGGCTACTCATCGCTGAGCTACCTCAAGCGTCTGCCGCTGGACCAGCTCAAGATCGACCAGGGCTTTGTACGCGACGTGCTGACCGACCCGAACGATGCGGCCATCGTGCGCACCATCCTGGCCCTGGCCCAGAGCATGGAACTGCAGGCCGTGGCCGAGGGGGTGGAGAGCGAGGGGCAGCGCCAGTTCCTGCTGGACAACGGCTGCACCGTGTTCCAGGGCTACCTGTTCGGGCGACCGGGGCCGCTCGGGCACACGGTCGTTCCTGCCTAGCGCGGCCCCGATCCGGGCAGCGGCTTACTCGAAGCTGCCCTGGTCGCGTTCGTCGCCGGTTTCGCTGCTTGCAGCGCCCGACAGGCTGAGCTTCTCGGCGTTCTGCCGTGCCTGGGCTTTCTCCCCGGCGCCGGCGAACTTGCTGTACTTGTGCAGGATGGGCACGAGCTGGCCGTAGATGCGCGGATTGCCGGCCAGGCATTCCTTGTGCTCCATGAACTCGGGCTCGCCTGTGAAGTTGCCCACCAGGCCGCCGGCCTCGGTGACCAGCAGCGAACCCGCGGCCACGTCCCAGGGGCTCAGGCCCGTCTCGAAGAAGCCGTCGGTGAAGCCG